>QIKC01000244.1 GCA_003232855.1 Verrucomicrobiales bacterium | reverse complement strand
TAACCGGCGGCGTATTTTCAGCCGCCGGCTGGGCCTTTGGGAGCGCTTGCGGTTCAGGAACCGGGGTGACGAGCGCGGCGCCGGGAGTTACCTCGGAGGCGATCGAGCTAATAATCGTCACGCTCAAATTATCACCCTGCTTTTTGTCGGCGGCAGCACCGAAGAGGATGTGGGTGTCCTCGTGGACATGCTTCGCCAATTCGTTCATTAGCAACTCGACCTCGTACAGCGTCATATTGGCGCCACCGCAAATATGCGCGATCAGACTCTGCGAATGGTCGAGCATCTGTCGCTTGTTGAGGAGCGGGCTCTTCAGGGCGCCCTTCAGCGCCTCCAAGGCGCGGTTCTCACCCTTGGCCTGACCGAAACCGAACAGGCAACGGGAATTGTCGTTCCTCAGCGCGGTGAGGAGATCGTCCATCCCGATGCGCACCAGCCCTGGCTGTCCGACGAGCTTGGTGATCGCGCGCACGCTCTGGCTGATGATCTGATCGGCGGCGGCGAAGGCCTGCTGGATACCCTCTTTGGGCAAAACCAAATCGCCCATGCGGTCGTTGTCGAAAGTGATCAGCGCGTGGGTGCAGTCCTCGAGCTGTGCGAGCGCGGTCTCCGCCTGGTTGATCCGCCGCCGCCCCTCGAAGGAGAACGGCATGGTGACGAAGCCGACAACGAAGGCGCCTGCCTGGCGCGCCAGCTTGGCGACCACCGGGGCAGCTCCCGAACCGGTGCCACCGCCGAGACCGGCGCAGATGAATACGATGGATTTACCGGCGATGGCGGCGCGAATTTCCTCTGCCGCTTCGCGTGCGGCCTCGATCCCGAGTTCGGGATCGCCCCCCGCCCCGAGTCCTTGGGTGAGGTTCTTGCCAATCTGGATTTTGTCGTTGGCGACCGAGGTATTGAGGGCGCGAACATCGGTGTTCAAGGTCAACAATTCGCCCTCGCCCATGCCCTCGAGGGCGATACGGTCGAGGACGTTTGAGCCGGCGCCGCCGATGCCGATGACTTTGACTTCATCGCTGGCTAGAGCGGAGGATCCGTCAGCGGGTTTACGTTCGTATTCAAGCATGGGTAGATAGGTGGTTGGAATATGAAAAGATGCCTAATAGAGGTTCTATGCGCCGAAGATTCCACCAAGTTTTTTCCCGAGGCGCTTGATGGGCGTGCTCGTCGGTCGCTCGGCGTCCAATATCTGGGCGTAGCGGATAAGCCCCATGGGGGTGGAATACTGGGGATTTTCGAAGGTGGCAGCAGCGCCGCTCATGCTGCCGATGCTGGCGCGCGAGACGGGGATGCCAAACACCTGTTCGGCCAACTGGTCGAGCCCGGCGAGGCGGCTGCAGCCACCGGTGAGGAAAACTCCGGCGCCGAGGTTCTCCAGATCGCCCTCGGCGGAGAGCTTCTCGAACAAGGCCTCGAAGGTCTCGCTCATGCGGGCGTTGATGATCTCGTTGAGCAGGTAGGGATCGATCTCCCGCCCGGCGAAGTGCGGGTCGTCCTCGACAGTGATCGGATCGGCATCGCCATGGGCGGGGACGATGGCCGCTCCGTGTTCGACCTTGAGCCGCTCCGCTTTGGAGAGCGGGATCTTCATGACCACGGAAATATCGTTAGTGATGTGGTCGCCGCCGACGCCGAAGCACCCGGACTGGGCGATGGCGCCGCCCTTGTAGAGAACGTAGTCGGTGGTGCCACCGCCGATGTCTAACAATAGCGCGCCGCGATCTTTGTGCTCTTTGGTGAGCACGACTTGGGCGGAGGCGATGGGACTGAACACCACGTCTTCGACCTCGAGCGGGATCTCGCGAACGCAGCGGATGGTGTTCTGCACGCGGGTGCGGATGCCGTGGATGATATGGTAGTCCGCCTCTAACATTTTCCCCAACATCCCCGCTGGCTGCAGCACGTTTTTCTGACCATCGACGGCGTAGTCGCGGACGATGCTGTGCAGGAAGACGTTTTGCTGCGGGATGGAGACGTCGCGGGCGATCTCTTTGACCTCCTCGAGATCCTGATCGGTGATCTCGTTCTGGTCCTCGGGGATGCGGATGGTGCCGCGGTTGTTCAAACTTTCAACGTGGGCGCCGGTGATGGCCAAGAACACGTTGTTGATCATCACGTCGCTGCGGTCTTCGGCGCGCACTAGGGCGTCGTGCAGGCAGGTCTGTGCGGTCTCGAAATCGACGATTTCTCCCTTGCGCACGCCGCGCGAGGGAGCTTGGCCAACGCCGAGGATCTTGATCGCACCGTCGGCACGAACTTCGCCGACGACGACGCAGATCTTCGAGGTGCCGATCTCTAGACCGACGTAGATATTGGATTTAGCCATGTGAACAAGAAGCGTTTACGTTGATTTCTACGGGTTAGTCAACCCCCAGAATCGCGCGCACGGCGGGATCCCCTGCAGCGGCGCGGGTCGGGGGGATCGGTTTCGGGGCGGTGCGGGAAACTTTGCGACGACGGGTGGAGGGCGGATCTGCCGCTGGCGCAGGGGAATACACCGGCAACGCGCGGGGAGCTCGGGTGTCCTGGAGGAGGCTGGCGAAGCGCACCGGGATGTTCTTTTTTACCAACAAATTCGCAGTCGCCAGCGCCCGACCGCGGCGGGTGGCCTCGGCCAGCAACACCTGTAAGTCGTCGATTTGGCGAGACAGTTCCTTCATTCCGAAGGTGATTTCGGCTCCGGTATTGAGATAGCCGGTCAGCGAGTAACGATTTTCGACATGCAGGCTCTGCAGGCGCACCGGCGAGATGCCAAAACCGCGTTCGAAGATGGAGATAAGTTCGATGGCGACGAGCAGCTGTCTCGAATCGAGCTCCAAGCCCGGCGACGCATCGGCGTAGTCCGTGGAGAAAATCACCGGCAAATCGATGAAACGCGGCTCCAGGCGCTCGCATTCGAGCACGATCCCCTCGCTGTCCAACAACCACCCACCGCGGCGTTTTTGGGGGTCGCGAGGGCGCTCGATGTCACCCAGCCAAGCGACCGGGTAACGCTCCACGACGGAGAGCGCGATGCGGTCGGGCAGATCGCGAACGACCTCCACCGCACGCACTTGCGGCAGAGCGGCCAGCACATCATCGCGCACCTGTTCGAGGTCGATGCGCAGGATATTGACCCCGGCGGCGATACCTGCTGCGTCGAGCACCCGCGCTCGCGTAAGATACCCATCGCTTTGATAATCAATCACCGCGAGCTCGAACTCTGGGCTCTCGAAGAGGAAGTGGTCGATCGCCCGCCGCAGGCCGACGAGCAGGACAACGACGAAGACGATGGCGGCGGCGGCCTTCAGAACACGCACCCCCGCCGCCTTACGCCGCACCTGAGTGCCGCGCCGCGACTTGGCGCGCACGTTGAGTTTCTGACGACCGCTGCGCGCGTTGACGCGCTTTCGCCTGCCGTTGTTCTTGCGGTTTTTGCTCATCAAAAAAAGATCGTATCGGGCGCTTGCTTAACGTTGTCTCTTGGCCATCGACAGCAGCGCGATGCGTTCGCAGAGATCGGCGAAATCGATGCCCTGCGCAGCGGCGGATTTCGGCAACAGGCTGGTCTCGGTCATGCCGGGGATGGTGTTGGCCTCGAGCACGTAGGGGGCCGCGTCAGCGGAGAGAAGGACGTCCACCCGCGAGTAAATTTCGATGCCGAGCGCGCGGTGCGCATCGAGCGCCGCCTGCTGGACGGCCCGGGTGGTGACCTCGTCGAGATCCGCCGGGCATGAGTAGTCGCTCCCCTCGCCGCCACTCAGCCACGGGTATTTATTTTTCATGTCGTAGAAACCCGATCGCGGCTGGATGTGGACGATGGGCAACGGCTCGCCATCGAGAATGCCAACGGTCAGCTCCTTGCCGGCGATGAATTCCTCGACCAAGGCGATGTCATCGTGCTGGGCGACGTCCTTGAGGGCGGCGGCGATGGCGTCTGCCTCGCGGACGATGTGGACACCGACGCTGGAGCCCTCGCGCGGCGGCTTGACCACCAGCGGCGGTTGCATGGAGGGCAGCACATCGCCACCGACGGGCACGAATTCGAAGGCTGGAGTGGGCACTCCGTGTTCGATGAATTTCTTCTTGCTCAAGCCCTTATCGAAGGCCAACGCGCTGCTGCTGGCGCCGGCGCCAGTATAGGGAATGCGCCGGGCGTTGAGGAGTTTCTGCAGGGTGCCGTCTTCGCCGAAGGTGCCGTGGATGACGTTGAAGGCGAGGTCGACCCCCTCGGGCACCTCGAACTCCTGACTCTGCACATCGACCTCCAGCACGTGGGCGCCGCGTTCTTCGAGCGCACGCGCCACGCTCTCGCCAGAGGCCAACGAGACCTCCCGCTCGCTACCGGGTCCGCCCATGAGGACGGCGATGGTTTTGTTTTCAATAGACATGTTAGAATTCGGGGCGCGCCGTGCCGATGATCTGCACCTCGGTCTGTAGTTGAATACCGCGTTTTTCGGACACCGCTGCTTGGATTTTTTCGATAAGACCGATGACGTCCGCCGCCGTGGCACCGCCCTCGTTGACAATAAAATTTCCATGCACCTCAGAGACGCGCGCGGCACCGACGGCCACCGCCTTGAAGCCGCACTCCTCGACCAACTGACCCGCCGCTGCCCCCTCCGGGTTCTTGAAGATACAGCCGGCGCTGGCGGCGACCGGCTGGCTCAATTTACGCCGCCCCATCGATTCGGCGATCCGTGCCTCGATTTCCTCCGACGCGGCCTCGCGACCGGCGAAATCCGCCGAAACCGCGTAATTTTCGGACAACTCCGGCACATCGCGGTAGCGCGCGGCGAACTCCGCCGCCGCCCTTTCGTGCAGCTGACCGGCGGCGTCGAGGTAGCGCACCGAGATCACTTGGTCAAAAGTCTGCGCCCCCATGGCGCCAGCGTTCATGCGCAGGCCGCCGCCGACATTGCCGGGGATGCCCTCCATCCACTCGAAGCCGCCGATGCCGTTGGCCTTGGCGACATTGCTCAGTTTCTTGAACCGCGCACCGACGCCCGCAGTGATCGTGCCGCCGGAGATGCGCAGCTCGTCGAACTCGCCCTTCCCCGGCCGGATCACCGCACCGGGGATGCCGCCATCGCGAATCAACAGGTTCGAACCACGGCCGATCACCCGCACCGGAATACCCAACTCTTTGAAAAATCGTAATGCCCTAGCAAAGCTTTCAACACTAGATGGTTCGACCCAATACTGCGCGGGCCCGCCAATTTTTATCGTTGTGTGGCGGCGCAGGGGCTCGTAGAGGCGGCACTCAGTCTCCGGGTCGTCCAGTTCGCGGCGCAGCTTATCGAGCACCTCCAGATCGCGCGCGAGCGCCGCGCCGACCTCGTGAATATTACCGGCGCCAAGGGTCAATACGGTATCGCCACGCCGCAGCGAAGCGCCGACGGCGAGGTGTGCGGTGGCGACATCCGGGGCAGAAAACACCTGGTCGATGCCATTGGCGCGCACCTCGTCGATAATAGTCTGGCCGCTGATGCCGGGAATAGGTTGCTCGCTGGCCGGGTAGATGTCGGTGACGAAAAGCGCATCGACGCTGCGAAATGCCTTGCCGAATTGCTCGCGCAACAACTGCGTGCGGGTGAAGCGATGCGGCTGAAAAACGCAGACCAAACGCTCCGGACGCAGCGCGCGGGCGGTGGCGACGGTGACGCGAATCTCCGTGGGGTGATGCCCGTAATCGTCCACTACCGTGCAATATCCCGACCGGTAAAGGACGTCAAAGCGACGCCGCGCGCCGCGAAAAGTGCGCATGGCCTCGGCGATGGACTCGAAATCGACGCCTAAGCGCGTGGCCAGCGCCACCACCGCCAGCGCGTTGAGCACGTTGTGTTCGCCGGGAATCCCTAACGTGATTTTGCCGACCGGAACGCCTTCGAGCGACACCTCGAAATCGGTGCTGCCCTCGCGCTGCTCGAGCACCTCGGCAGAAAAATCACAGTCAGGCGACCAGCCGTAGGAAATGGCGTTGTCGCGCGCCGCGCAAAGCACCGCAGCCTCGGCGTCACTAGCGCAGTAGATAATCGAACCGGTGGTGGCATCGAGAAACTGCCCGAACACGCGACGGATTCCCTCGATACCATCGGTGTAGTGATCGAGATGCTCCTCTTCGACATTCAACAGCACCGCGAACTCAGGGTGAAAACCGACCAGGCTGCCGTCGCTCTCATCGCCCTCGGCGACGAAATACTCGCCCTCGTCGCTCCAATGCGCATTGGTGCCGAG
>QIKC01000099.1 GCA_003232855.1 Verrucomicrobiales bacterium | reverse complement strand
GTTTCGTCGGATGTGGGGGGGCTATCGTGTGGGCTGGCCATCGTGTTTGGGATCGGGGAATAGGGTGTTGATTGGGTGTCGTAGCGGCAGGCGTTCAGGCTCCGACTGCGGCGCGTGCGGCATCGGCCAGCGGTGTGCTGAGGTAGCGTTCGCCGGTCGAGCAGGCGATGGTGACGATGAATTTGCCTTTGTTTTCAGGGCGGGAGGCGACTTCGATGGCGGCGATGACGTTGGCGCCGGTGCTGATGCCGACGAGGATGCCTTCTTCGGCGGCGATACGGCGTGCCATGGCGAAGGCGTCATCGTTGGAGACTTTGATGCATTCGGAGATTTGTAGCTCGCTGCCGTCGGGGCTTTTGAGATGCAGGTTGCCGGGGAGGAAGCCGGCGCCGGTGCCTTGGATTTTATGCGGGCCTGGGGTCAGTTCTTCGCCGGCTAGAGTTTGTGAAATGACTGGGGAATCGGCGGGCTCGACGGCGATCGCTTGGAAGCCCGGTTTCTTGGCTTTGATCGCTTCACAGCAGCCGGAGATGGTGCCTCCGGTGCCGACGGCTGAGATGAGGAAATCCACGGCGCCGTCGCTGTCGTCCCAAATTTCTTCGGCGGTGGTCTTTCCGTGGATCGCTGGGTTGGCGGGGTTTTCGAATTGTTGGGGCATCCAGGCATTGTCGGTATTTGCGACGATTTCTTCTGCTTTCTCGATGGCTCCTTTCATTCCTTTGGCGCCCGGGGTGAGGACGAGTTCGGCGCCGAGGAGGCCGAGCAGCGTGCGCCGTTCCAGACTCATGGTTTCTGGCATGGTGAGGATGATTTTGTAGCCGCGCGAGGCGCAGACAAAGGCCAGGGCGATGCCGGTGTTGCCGCTGGTGGGTTCGACGATGACGGTGTCTTTGGTGACGGTTCCATCGGCCTCGGCCGCTTCGATCATCGCCATGCCGATGCGGTCTTTGACCGAACCGAGCGGGTTGAAGAATTCGCACTTGAGGGCGATCGTCGCATCGATACCGGCGGTGACTTTATTGAGCTTAACCAGCGGGGTGCGGCCTACGGTTTCGACGATGTTGTTATATAAAGTGCCCATGGGTGCAGGATGTTCGAGTTGGTGGATTTGGGTTGCGAGTGCCTGGTCGGCGGGAGGGGAGGAGTAAAGGTTTCTCCCTGCGTTTGCAATGGAAAAGGGTTGTGAAAAAGTGGGTGCCCTATAGCTCCTCGGGTGTTTGTAGGAGCTGGGCGATGCGTGCTAGGAGTCGCCCTGCGGCGCCGCCGTCGAGGATGCGGTGATCGAAGCTCAGGGTCATTTCGGCTTCGACGACCGGCTCCCAAGTGCCGGTGGTGCTGTCCCATTCGGGGCGCGGTCGCCCGTGGCCGAGGCCGAGCACCAGGTTTTGCTCTGGCAGCGGGATCGGGGTGGCCCAGACGATGCCGAAGGTGCCGAAGTTGGTGACCGTGGCGATGCCGGGCGGCGTTGCGGCTTCGGCGGGGAGGCGGCGTTTGCTGGCGGCTTCGACGAGGCTATTATATTGCTGCACGAGGTCGGTCAGCGGTTTTTGATCGACATCGCGGATGACTGGGACGAGGACGCCGTCGTCGACTTCGACGGCGAAACCGATATCGATGGCTGAGGGGTGGACGATTTGGTTGCCGATCAGGCGCCCGGCGGAGGCGGTGTTTTCGGCGAGGGCGAGGGCGAGGGCGCGCACGGCGTAGAGGGTCGGTCCCGGGCGCGGGTCGCAGATTTTGCGGTGGGCGAGCAGTTTGTCCAGGGCGACGGGGGAGCCGACGGTGGCCAACGGGCGCGCCCAACTGCGGCGCATCGAGTCCGCCACGGCGACGCGCATTGGCGATGCTGGAGTGAGTTTTTTCTGATCGAGTTCCGCCATGAAGCCCTCGAAATCCTCGACGGTGACTCGACCTCCGGAGCCGCTGCCGGCGATGCCGGCGAGGTCGGCGGCGTTGAGGCCGAGCTCCTGCATGCGGGCGCGCAGGCGGGGGGAAATATAGGTCGCGCCGCGTGCTTTCACGGGAACCGGCAGGCCTTGGATGGTGGGGGTCACCTTCGGGTGTGCGGGTTCTTCGGAGGTGCTCTGGAGGGCGCTGGGCTTGGGTGGGGCGGGGGTGTCGTCGGAGGCGGTTGGCTGCGGCCTGGGGTTGGGCTGGTTGATGCCGAGGCGTTCGGCCTCTTTGTCTTCAACTTCGAGATAGCCGAGGGTGGATCCCACCGCGTAGCTGACATCGACTTCGGCTGAGAGCTCGGCGATTCGTCCGGCGCAGGGGGTGGTGACGCCCATTACGGCTTTCTCTGTCTCCACGTCGATGATTTCCTGGTCGGCGGCGACCATCTCGCCGGGCGAGACGTTCAACGATTTGACCGTGGCTTCGGCAATCGACTCGCCGAGTTGGGGCATGAGGATCGGGATACGCATGGGTAGGGTGCGGCTAGTCGCGGATGAGGTTTCGGATGGCGGATTCGACGCTGCTGGCGGTGGGGCGATGGAAGCGCCACAGGTCAGGGTGATAGGGGATCGGTGTGTCGCGGGCGTTGAGCCTGGCGGGGGCGGCATCTAACAAATGGAAGCCTTCCGAGGCCACTCTGCTGATGACCTCGGCGGTGACTCCGCCCCAGGGGAATGCTTCGCCCAGTGCCAATACGCGACCGGTGCGGGCGACTGAGCCGAGCACGGTGTCCATGTCGAGCGGTTTGACGCAGCGCAGATCGACGACTTCGATTTCGTAACCGTCGGCTTGCAGGCTTTCCGCAGCGCGCAGTGCCTCGTGTACCATGGCGCTGTAGGTGACGACGGTGGCGTGGCGACCGGAGCGGGCGATGCGTGCGCGACCCGGCGGCAGCGCGCGCTTTGGCAGGGCGTCTGCTTTGAGGTGGTAGTAGAGGAATTTGTGTTCGCAGAAGAGCACGGGGTCGTCGATGGCGACGGCGTCGAGGAGCATCGAGTAGGCGTCTTCGACGGTGGCCGGGGTCATCACCACTGTGCCGGGATAGTGGGCGTAGATGGTCTCCATGCATTGGCTATGGAAGGGGCCGCTGCCGGGGGTGCCGCCGGAGGGGAGGCGGACGGTGATGGGGCAGGGGATCCCCGTTCGCCAGTAATGGGTGGCGGCTTGGTTGACGATTTGGTTGAACGCGACCGAGGAGAAGTCCGCGAATTGCATCTCGATGATGGGGCGCATGCCTTCGATCGCCGCGCCGACGGCGGCTCCGATCATCGCGTCCTCGCTGATCGGGGCGTCTCGTACGCGGTCGGGGAATTTTTCGTAGAGTCCTTTGGTGGCTTTGAAGGCGCCGCCGAACGCGCCGATGTCTTGGCCGTAGATGAACACGTTCGGGTCGTCGGCTAGGGCCTTCGACTGCGCTTCGCGGATGGCTTCGAGGTAGGTGATGCTCACGGTGCGTCTTCCTGGTTGCGGAATGCTTCGCTGGAAAGCGCGTTCCAGTCGTGGGCGTAGGGATCGGGCGTTTCCTCGCTGCCCGCCGTGGCGATCGCTTTTTCGACAGCGAGCGTCGCCTGTTTTTCAATGTCGGCGCAATCCGCCTCGCTCGCCCAACCTTCTGTTAGCATGTGTTGGCGTGCTTTGAGGAGGCAGTCCTGACCGATTTCCGAGCAGCGCATGGTTTCCGGGACGTAGGTGGCGTCGTCGTGTTCGCCGTGGCCGGCTAGGCGCAGGAGTTTGCCGACGACGATCTGCGGGCCGCCGCCGGAGCGGGCGCGGCGGGTGGCTTCGGCGAAGCCGCGCAAGCAGTCGGCGAGGTCGGTGCCATCGACCGAGATGCCTTCGATTCCGTAGGCGGAGGCGCGGTCGACGAGGTCGGCGCAGGCGAACTGGCTGGAGGTCGGGGTTGAGTAGGCGAATTGGTTGTTAGCGATGGCGAGGATGAGTGGCAGTTTTTCGACGGATGCCATGTTGAGCGCCTCGTGGACAGCGCCGGTGGAGGTGGCGCCATCGCCGATGCAGGTGGCGCCGACGGCGTCGCCGAGGGTGCCCTTGAGACGGCGCGCCAGCAACATGCCGGCCACCACGGAAATCATGGCGCCGAGGTGGGAGATCATGGTCGGGATGCCTTCTTTCGGATTGCCGCGGTGGACGTTGCCGTCGCGACCGATGGAGGCGCTGAGGGCGGAGCCCATGTAGCTGCGGGCGGCTTCGAGCAGCGGTTCGCCGAAGGCGGCGCGCCCGGCCATGTCGCGGATGAGGGGGGAGTAAACATCGTGGCCGGGGCGCAGCGGGCTGGTCAGGGCGACGCTGAAGGCCTCCTGACCACGACCGACGTAGACGCCGCCGACGATTTTGCCGGAGCGGTAAATACTGGCGATTTTATCTTCGAAGGTTCGGGCGAGAACCATCCAGCGAAACGCTTCCGGGAAAGCGTGGCTCAGGTTCAGGTCCGAATCGACGGTCTGTGTGGCAAGGTCGGCCATGTGTCGTGTAGGCACCATTCTAGCGGGGCGTCGCCATGGGGCAACGGTCTTTTTATCGCGATTTTTGAATTGATTACTCGGCGCGGGAGGCTGTGGATGGCGTGTGGTGGGAGATTTATAGGCTCGGAATGCGTTCGACGTTGTGTGTGGTTTCTGCTTAGGTGGTCGAGTGTTTGGTGAATATGCGATGAAACGCGGCTGGCTGCTGGGGGGTGTTTTCGCGCTCGCTCTGTGTGTTGTCTCCGTTGACGCTGCCCCCGAGGAGGAGGAGGCGGTTGCTGAGGAGGTCGGCACTCGCACGGCGGGCGAACTGCTCGTGGCGGCTCGGGAGGCCTTCATCGCTGGAGAATACGCGCTGGCGGATCGGCTTTTCACGGAATTTGTCGAGACTTATAAGGACGAGCCGCAGGTGGCGGAGGCGCTCGTTGAAATTGTGCCGTTACGGGCGCTGGCGAAATTGCGGCTGAAGGAGTTTGCGGCCGCGTTGCCGCTGGTGGACGCCGCTTTGGCCGATACCAAGACGGCGCCGCCGGTGGTCGACGAGCTGGCTTTTTGGCGTGGCCTGTGTCTGATGCAGGCGAAGGACTACCGCGCCGCGCAGGTGGCGTTCGGCGAATTTTATAGCCAGCGTAAGACTCGGAAGGATCAGCGTGCCCGTTGCCACGAGGTGCTGTTGCTGTTCGGCGCGTGTAGTGCGCTGACGGGCGATCATGCTGACGCCGCCGAGTTCTTGAGCTGGCAGATGCCGAGGCTGCGGCGTGAGTCGCGCGAGGCGGCGGCGCGGGCGACGGTGATGTTGCTTTACTCGCTGCTGCGCAGTGGCGAGCACGATGCGGCGTTGGAGTTTGTGTTAGAACAGTATGAGGATATCGCTTCGGTGACCCAACTGATTTCGTTCCAAAGCCTCACCTTGCAGTTGGGATCGGAGTTCCTAGAAGGCGAGGAATATTACAAGGCGATCATTTGCCTGCAACGGGTGTGGAAGCGCGATCGTTTGTTAGAGCACCAGGCTGCGCGGTTGGCTGATTTAGAGGATAAGCTGGAGGTGTTGCGGGTGCGGCAGCTGGATGAGTTCGTTTTTCAATACGACGGCATGCGCCGACGGGTGGCTTCGGAGTTGGAGAGTTTTCAAGGGGTGGAGGACTTCGATGCGGCGTTGCGGCTGCGGTTAGCGGGTGCTTTTCAAGGGCTGAGCCGCTATCGCGAGGCGGCATTGGTGATGGGCGACATGCTGGAGACGATGCCCGCGAGCGAGATCGTCGCCGGGGCGACGGTGACGCTGATGCAGTGTTGGATGGAGGTGCGGCGCTGGCCGAAGGTGGTGGAGGTGGCGGAGACTTTCGTTCGCCGTTTCGGGGAGGACGGCGGCGAGGACGGCGCGGTGGTTTTACCGACGGTGCTGTTTCTAAAGGGCAGGGCATTGCACAGCGGCCGCCAGAACGAGGCGGCGCTGGCGGTGTTCCGCGAGGTCTATCGGCGTTTCCCGGAGTCGGAGATCGCGGGCAATGCGCTGTTTATGCAGGGCATCGTTTTGTTAGGACTTGATCGCAACGAGGAAGGCATCGCGTTGTTTCAGGACATGCGACGCGAATTGCCCGGACACCCGTTGTTTGAGGACGCGTTTTACTGGCAGGGGATGGGGCTTTCGTTCGCGGGGGAGAATGCGCTTTCGCGTGAGCATCTGGCGGAGTATTTGGAAAAGTACCCGAGCGGTCGCTACCGTCCGGATTCCGTGTTCCGTCGCGCGTTCTCGATGTTTTCGCTGGCGGATTACGCGACGGCGAACGCCGAGCTGCGCGCTTATCTCGA
>QIKC01000196.1 GCA_003232855.1 Verrucomicrobiales bacterium | reverse complement strand
TTGTTAGACACCAAAGGCCGCCGTGCGGTGGGCATCGATTTTGGTGGCACCTCGGTGAAAATCGCGGTGTTGCCCGATTTGCTCGCCCCCGGCGCGACCGCTCCGGTGGTGTTGCCGACGGCGGATTACGCCTCGGCCGATGCGCTGATCGGCGCCATGGCGGATACCGTCGGCACTCTGTGCGCCGAGCACGACAACATCGTCGGGGTCGGCTGCGGCGTGCCCGGGCTGGTGGATTTCGACAATGGCCACATCCATCATTTGTCCAATGTCGAGGGTTGGGCGGACGTGCCTTTGGGCGAAATCCTGGCGGCGAAGACCGGGCTGCCGGTGCTGGTCGATAACGACGCCAACTGCATGGCCTACGCGGAGTGGCGTTACGGCGCCGCGCGCGGCCTGCGCAATGTGGTGGCGCTGACCTTGGGCACGGGTATCGGCGGTGGGCTGATTATCGACGGCAAACTCTACCGCGGCAGCCATTTCGCGGCTGGCGAGATGGGGCAAATGTCGATCGATTACCAGGGGCGGATCGGTTCCTACGGGCAACCGGGAGCCATCGAAGCCTACATGGGCAACCGACAAATCGGCGAGCTGGCGGCGGCGCGGATGTTCGAACGCCAGCCTCCTGCGGGCGGCTGGACGCCGAAGGCCGTGGCCGAACTGGCGGCGGCGGGCGATCCCGTGGCCTGCGATATCTGGGTGCAGATCGCCGACTGGCTGGGCTCGGTTTTGGCAAGTGCTGCCTGGCTCTTGAACCCGGATGCGTTCGTGATCGGCGGCGGGATATCGAAGGCGGCGGATTTGCTGTTCGAGCCCCTGGAGCGGCGGGTGCGCAGCCTGGTCTCGGACGTGGTTTCGGACAACCTACGCATTCTGCCGGCGCAGTTCGGCAATGAGGCCGGTATCGTCGGCAGCGCCGCGCAGGCTTTGGACGCGCTGTAGCGGCGTCTGTTAGGATTCGGCGTCCGCGTCGTCGATGGGGTTGCGTAATTCTTCGCGTAATTCGGCGAGCAGTTCGGCCTTCAGCTCCCTCTTGAGCACGTCTTTTAAATCGGCGCTAATTTCCCGGCGCAGGGACTCCTTCAGCTCTTCGGTCGAGCCGCTGAAGTAGCCGTCATCGTGGGGGCTGTGGTCGTAGTGATGCGGATCGTAATCGTCGGCCTGCTCGGGTTCGGTCGCGGGTTCTACCGGCGTATCCCAGATGGCGTCGCTGGTCGGATCGACCTCGGCGCTCGGGCTTTCGTTATCAACGACATCGCTGCTCTGGTTTTCTCCATCGCCCGGAGTGGGATCCTCATCGCCAGCGGCGGCGGTCTCGTCTTCGAACGAGGCCTCGTTGTCGGGATCGTAGGCGAGGGTGCCGACGCTGCCGGTCTTGGCGAGGGCGTCGCCTCCCCTTTTTGTGACTTCGCCCACTTCGGCTTCCTTGGCTTCGTCCAACTGCCTAGAACGTTTCTGGCGTTCGACGAGCTCCCGGTGCTCTTGCTCTTTTTCGGCAGCTTCGATTTTGGCCGCCTTACGCTCCATCCACCAGGCCATCCAGATACACATTTCGTAGAGCAGGATCATCGGTCCGGCCAACAGCGACATGGTGAAGATGTCGGGTGTCGGGGTGATGATCGCGGCGAGGATGAACATGGCGATGATGGCGTAGGAGCGCGTGTTGCGCATCATCGTCGAGTTGAGCAGGTCGAGTTTGACCAACGACATAACCACCACCGGCAACTCAAAACACAGCCCGAACACGAGGCAGAGCATGGTGACAAAGGAGACCGCGTACTTGAAACGCAGATCCATGACGATGTCCCGCGCGTCGCCGAATTCGATGAAAAATTCGAGGGCGCGCGGGATGACGACGAAGTAGGCGAAGACGGCGCCCGCGGCGAACAGGACGAAGCTGGAGATGATGACCGGGACGATGAGTTTCTTCTCTTTGGTATTGAGGCCGGGAATAATGAATTCGCCGATGAAGACGAGAATCAGCGGGAAAGAGCAGACGAGGCCGGTGTAGAGGCAGATTTTGAGCACGCCCATGAAGCCCTCCACCGGGCCGAAGGAGGAGCCGATGGTCTCGATTCCAGCGAGGCTCAGCGGGTACTGAATGATGCCGATGAGTTGCTTGTTGAAGACGAAGGCGATGAGCGTCGACACCACTAGGGTGATGGCCACTTTCATCAGGGTGACGCGCAGGTCTTCGAGATGGTCGAGGAAGGGCTTTTCGGAATCCTTGAGCTTATTGACGGCGCTGGCGCCGCCGAATTTGAGAAGCTTGCTGAGGAAAAACATCGTGGTCGAAGGGAGGAACGCGACGAACTACGCCAACTTTGCCGACCAGCGGTCGAGTTCGGCGGCGACGTTGGCGGGCGATGGGGCACCGACGGCGGTGCGGGCGGCGAGCGCGGTCTCGATATCAAACAGCGCCAACACCGATTCGTCGAACACCGGCGAGAACTCGGCGTAGGTGGCGAGCGGAATTTCCGGGAAGGGCGTGCCGGTGGTGGTCGCGTGCGCGGTGAGGCGGCCGACGATTTCGTGGGCGTCGCGGAAGGGCACGCCGCGTTTCACCAGGTAGTCTGCGATATCGGTGGCGAACAGCATGGGGTCGGAGCAGGCGGCGCGCGTGACGGCGGTTTCGACCGTCATTTCGCCGACCATCTCGGCGAAGATGTCGAGGGCGATGCCGACGGTATCGACCGAATCGAAGAGTGGTTCTTTGTCCTCTTGCAGGTCGCGGTTGTAGGTCATCGGCAGACCTTTGAGGGTGGTGAGCAGGGAGACGAGATTGCCGTACAGGCGCCCGGTCTTGCCGCGGGTGAGCTCGGCGATGTCGGGATTTTTCTTCTGCGGCATGAGGCTGGAGCCGGTGGTGTGCGCGTCGCTGAGGGTGACGAAACCGAATTCGGCGCTGGCCCAGAGCACCACGTCCTCGCTGAGCCGCGACAAATGGGCGCCGATCAGTGCGAGGTCGAAGAGCAGTTCGGCGACGAAGTCGCGGTCGCTCACGGCGTCCATGCTGTTGTGGGTGATCGCCGGGAAGCCGAGCTGCTCGGCGACGAAGTCGCGGTCGAGGGGCACCGTGCTGCCGGCCAGCGCACCGGAGCCGAGGGGCATGACGTTGATGCGTTCGAGGCTGTCGGTGAGACGCCCGGCATCGCGGCCGAACATCTCGACGTAGGCCAGCAGGTGGTGGGCGAAAAGCACCGGCTGGCCGCGCTGCAAGTGGGTGTATCCGGGGATCACCGCGTCTTGATGGCGCTTGCCGCAGGCGATCAGCGCGCTTTGCATGGTGCGTAATTTGGTGAGCAGGTCGCCGACCGCTTGGCGGCAGTAAAGGCGCACGTCGAGGGCGACTTGGTCGTTGCGGCTGCGCGCGGTGTGCAGTCTGGCGCCCGCCGCGCCGATGCGCTCGGTGAGCGCCGACTCGATGTTCATGTGGATGTCCTCGAGCTCGATTTTGAATTCGAAGTCGCCGGCGTCGATGTCGCGCTCGATGGATTTTAGTCCCTCGGTGATTTGACCCAGCTCGTCGCCACTGATGATGCCCGCGCGTTCCAACGCTGCGGCGTGGGCGAGCGAGCCGGCGATGTCGTGCTTATACAAGCGCCAGTCGAAGGATATCGACTCGCCGTATTGAGTGAGCAGGGCGGCGGTGGCTTTTTGAAAACGTCCTTTCCACATGGCTTTTGGTTGATTGGTTATTGGTGAATTGGTTGATTGGGGGGGAATTAGGAGGGAAATCCGAATCATCGAATGATCCCATCAACTAATCAACCAAATGCACGCACGTGCCAGCGCGTTTGAGCGCGTCACAGCGGGCTCTGATTTGGACGCTCTTGCTGGCTGGGGTGAAACCGAGGCGGCGGGTGATGCAGTCTTCGAGAACGCTGATGTGCAGATCTTCGAACTCGATGACGTTCGAGCAATCGATGCAGACCAGGTGGTTGTGATTCGGGCTGTCGATGAAGTTCGGATCGTAGGAGGTGACGCCTTTGCCGAGGTCGATCTCGTGCAGTAGCCCGCCTTCGACCAGCAGCGCGACGGTGCGGTAGAGGGTGGCGCGCGAGGTGCTGCGGTCGATTGCTCGCGCCTTTTCAAACAGCTCGTCCGCAGTGAAATGGTCGCCTCGATCGGAGAACGCGGCTTCGAGGATGACCTCGCGCGGGCGGGTCATGCGTAGCCCCTTCAAATCGAAAAGGGCCTGGATTTTCTCTCGCACTTCTTTGGTCATCGGTAAGCTTCTGGGATGCCCACCTTTCACCGGCGAAATGGCAGCGTCAAATACGTGCCGCCCCCACGATTGCTCGAAGGCCTGAAACTTTCGGTGATGCTGCCCTCGCTGGTGTTCGGGGCGCTGCTGGTAGGCGTCATCCTGCTGGCGTTGAGCAAGGCGCCGGTGGAGCAAAAGTGGGTGATTTTACGCGAATACGACGCGTGGCGCCCGTTTGTGGATGCCGATGGCGCCACGGTGGCCGCCAGCTCACGCTTCGCCTTCGAGCGACCGGTCGATTCCGCCCGCAGCCCGCGCGCAACCCGTTTCGACAGCCCGCTGGGCGCCGCGGGCGGTGCGCTGACCTACAACGCGCAGCCATTTATGGTCGATAATGCTCGCTTTGGCAGCAAACATCTGGGTGACGATTTGAACGGCATCGGCGGCATGGACACCGATTTGGGCGACCCCGTGTATGCGACTTGTGCCGGGCGAGTGATCTACGCGGGATGGGCGAGCGCGGGTTGGGGAAACATGGTGATCCTCGAATATGCGAGCGGCGTGGGCACCGAGCGGCGAGCCTGGCAGGCGGTGTATGCACACCTGAGCGAGGTGTCGGTCGGCGTCGGTATGTTAGTGCAACGTGGCGAGGTGGTCGGCGAGCTGGGCGGCGCGGACGGGAGGTATCCGGCGCACTTGCATTTCGAGCTGCGCGCCTCCGATGTCGCCGATCCGGGCAGGGGCTACTTTCACGAAACGCTCAACCGCATCGATCCCAGAGCGACGATCCTCGCGCGCCGCGGCGCCGCAGACGACTTGCTCAACACCCCACCACCGTTCCGCGAAGGGGACGGGAGCAATGCGCCGCTGATCGATCTCGGCGAGCATAAAGACGAAGGCTAATCACTCCGCCGCGACCGTTCGCAACTGGTAAACCGGGGCGCCGTTACTGGCGCTAAGGGCGCTCATCGCCTCGTTGATCGCAGCAAAATTGAGCGGCGCGCTGACGAAAGGCCCGGCACCGGGACCGCCGGTGCTGTGGGTTTCGATCAACACCGCTTCGCCGCGCAGCCAGAGGAACGAGGGGTTGCCACTGTCGCCGGTGATCAACGACTCGTAAAAGCCGGCGCCGATCCCCGCAGCCTTCTCAAAGACGATGCTACGCCCGACGACGGCGCGCACCTGGTGCACGTGAACCTTGCGCTCGCGATCCGTCACCAGCGCGTAGGCGCCGGGCAGGATCTCGTCATACGCGTCCGAGGGCGCCAGTACACGGTAGGTTTTGACACTGTTAGGAACATCATCGTGCAGCAAAACGACGGCAAGGTCGGTGCCGGGGATTCCGGCGATACCGATTATCGCTCGCGGCACCTCGGCGCCCTTGCGATCGTGGAACACCACGATGCTACCGGGCGCGCGCTGATAGTGCTTCGCCATCAACGCGTGCCGTGGTGAGATCAATGTGAGGGTGCGCGGGTTGTCCCAGGCGACGCCAGAGAAATCGATGCGCTTCGTCCAGAAGCGACTCCAAGCCACCGACGGAGAATTTGCCGAAACGTAAGCGTCGAACACCCAGTTCTTGCCCTGCTCTTCAGGGATCAACGCGCGCGTTCCGGCATTGACACGTTCGGCCAACGGCGCGCCCGGATCGACGACCCCGATGCCGTCGCCGAGATCATTACTGACGCAGCTAGTTAAGCAAAAAATCGAGGAGATCGTCGCGGCGAGTGGGAGTCCGGTGGAAAAGTTCATCCTATGACCCTAGAATCGCGTGACCGATCAGGCAAGGCTTCCGGGGTGGTGCGCGAGGAGGGATTTGAACCCCCGACCAACTGAATGTAAATCAGTCGCTCTACCACTGAGCTACCCGCGCATAGCCGCACCGCTTTCCGGCGGCCAACCCATTTTCAACCCGAAGCGGGTCACAGACGATCTCAAATAAACCCGATTGCCAATACCCGCAACCGCGAAAGCCAGATGCCGAGAACCGGCTGCTGCGCCGCGAACCGAGGAAATCCGCTTAGCGAAAATCGACGAATTCTAAAAAAACCTTGAATTCGTCCTGCCGACCGCCTACTATCGTCGCCCGTAACCGGGAAAATGCGGGTGTAGCTCAGGGGTAGAGCGCAACCTTTGAAGTCGTGAGTTCGAATCTCATCACCCGCTCCATTTTCCCAAAATTTAGCCCGCCAATGGTTCTCCCATCCGGCGGGCTTTTTTTGCCAGCGAAGGCTGCGAACCGCTCTCGCATTTTTCCCAACTTCGCGTGACTTCGCGCCCTTCGCGGGCAATCTCTTCTCCCATGCACGTCTGGTCGAAACTCTCTTCTGCAAAATGGCGCGACGCGTGGGAGGAACGCTTCCTCGGGCTCGGCCAAACCGACGCCGTCATCAGCGAGCTGCCCGGGGGCAAAAGCGTGCGTGTCGAGGTCTACTGCGAAGAGGAGGAACGCGCGCGGGAGATCAAAGCGCAGTTCGGCGGCAGCATCCGCAAACTCAAGCGGGAGAATTGGGCGGCCATGGCACCACCGCAACGCACACCGATCAAAATCCGCGATGCCCTGCTGGTCACCGGCGAGGCCGAGACGGAAGCGTTGAAGACACTGCGCGCCGCACACCCGCGCCGCCAGGTGATCTCGCTGCCCGCCGAGCTGGCCTTCGGCACCGGCGACCACGCCACCACCTCCACCTGCCTGCGCTTGCTGGTCGATATCTCCCGCGTTTACGACAAAGCGGATCGTGCATGGTCGATGTTGGATCTCGGTACGGGCAGCGGTTTGTTAGCGATCGCCGCGCATAAACTCGGCGCCACGCCAGTGGAGGGATTCGATTTTGACCCCACCGCCGTCGCGGTCGCCAACCGCAACCGCGCGCGCAACGACGCGCTAAACGTGCATCTCTACGAGGCCGACGTGTTCGAGTGGAACCCCAGCACCGGGCGCCGCTACGACGTGATCGCCGCGAACCTGTTCGCCGACATCCTTCGCCCGAACCTCGACAAAATCGCCGCCGCGCTAGCGCCGGGCGGCCATTGGATCCTCTCCGGCATCCTACGCGAACACGAAGACGGCGTGCTGGCGGCGGCGACCGACGCCGGGCTGCCCGCCCCCGAAGCACGGCGCAAAGGCAAGTGGGTCACTCTGCACGGACGCGCACAACCGTAACGGCCAAACGATGATCCGAACGATTTACGCCCCCCTTCTGCTCGCCCTGCTGTTGCTGCTACAAACGGGCTTCGCAAGCGAGCG
>QIKC01000358.1 GCA_003232855.1 Verrucomicrobiales bacterium | reverse complement strand
AGCCACGCGGGAGCAGACGGGATCGGCGTGTGGATCCACGATGCGCAGCCGGACACGAATCCGCCTTACGTTGGTTACCACGTGCCGCGGCCTGGCCAGACGGATTTTCCGCTTGGGGCGCCGGTGAGTTTGATCATCCATGAAAATTTGGAATCGTATACTATCGTCAATGGCGAGTCGGTGATCCTGCGGCCGGTCGGCGGCGATCCGGTCGATGCCACGGTCAGTTTTTCCCACGATGATGTGCTCACCATCACGCCGGTGGCTTACCTTGAGGAGGACACGACCTACGAGGTGGAGGTCGTGGCCGGTGGTATCAAGGATGTGTCGGGCAATGGAATCCTGCCCTATCTCTTTTCCTTTTCCACTGGTGCGGGGGTCGAGGGGGGGAACGGATCGCCGGTGGTGAGTAGCTTTGGTGCCACGCCCTCTCCGGCTCCGCCGGAAACTCTGATCACCTTTAGTGCGGTGGCGACGGACGCCGATTTGGACGCGCTGGAATACCGTTTCACTTTTGGCGACGCCGGCGAGGTGCGGGACTGGGATCCGTCTCCGAGCGCGCAGCACAGCTATCCGGGTGTTGGGCATTTCGGGGTGAAAGTGCAGGTGCGCGACATAAGGGACGGGGTGCCGCTTTCGAGTGTCTCGCAGACCGGTACGGTGTCGGTGGTCGCCGCGCCGCCTGCGGTCGATGCTAGCAAATCTTCGCCCATTGCATTGGACGCTGCGGGTCGTCGGGTGTGGGTGGTGAACCCGGACAATGATTCGGTGAGTGTGATCGACGCGGATACCCGCACGTTGGTATCGGAGTTCGACTTGGCGGCCTTGCTCTCTGTTTCCGGCAGCGTCGATCCGCGCTCGGTGGCGATCGACGCGGCGGGCAACGCCTGGGTGACCTGTCGCGACGCCAGCCGCCTGGCGGTGCTGGATCCTGCGGGGGGGCTGCTTGCGGATATCGACCTCGGCTACGGCAGCGCGCCGATGGGTGTGGCGATCGCACCCGACGGGGCGGCGGCCTTTGTGACTCTGGAGGGCAGGGACGCGTTGTTGCGTTTCGACACCGCCACTTGGGAGCAGACCGGCAGCTTGTCTCTAGGGCCGATGCCGCGGGCTATCGCCATCACCGCAGACGGCGCTCGGGTGTTGGTGACGCGTTTCATATCCGCCGAAGAATACGGCGAAATTTGGGAGGTCGATGCCGCTGCCATGACCTTGACCCGTCGTATCCCGCTACACCGGGATCGTGGTCGCGACGGTTCTTCCGCAGGGCGCGGGGTGCCGAACTATGTGAGTAGCGTCACTATTTCTCCGTTGGGCGATTACGCTTATTACACGGCGGTGAAAGCCAATACCCAGCGCGGCCTGTTCTTCGACCTCGGGGAGGGCAGCAACCAACCCCTCGACCCCGATAATACGGTGCGAGCGATGGTTGGGCGCATTGATCTCTTTTCCAATGAGGAGCCCTTCGTTGATTCGCTCGACACCTACCGGATCGACGTGGACAACAGCGATTCGCCCACGGGTGTCGCCTTCACCCCGAGCGGCGATTACCTTTTCGTCAGCATCCAGGGCAACAACCACATCGCAGTGTTCGATGATTTGTTAATACGAAGCCTGCCGCGCAGTGTCTCGGTGAAAACCACCAAGGGGCGCTTCGCCACCGGGCTAGCGCCTCAGGGGCTGGTGTTCGACCCGGTCGGCAATACGCTTTTCAGTGCCGATTTCATGGGGCGGAGCGTGACCGCGCACCAGATGGCGCCGTTTCTCAGTTTCGGTCTGCGAACCACTAATCGCGTAGCCATTACCACGATCGATGTCGAAAATCTTGCATCTGATGTTTTGTTAGGAAAACAGGTTTTCTATCAAGCCGATGACGGCAGTGGCCTCTCCGATTTGCCGCAAGTGAGCCAGGAGGGCTATATTTCCTGCGCCAGTTGCCATGCCGACGGGCAGCACGATGGCATGACTTGGGATTTTACTCAGCGCGGCGAGGGTCTGCGCAACACCACCGACCTGCGCGGTCGCGCGGGGACAGCGCATGGCAATGTCCATTGGAGTGGCAACTTTGATGAGATCCAAGACTTCATCTTGGACATCACCAACCAGTTCGGCGGTGGTGCGGGATTTTTGCCGGAGGGCGAAACGCCGAACCCGCCGCTCGGCGCTCCGAACGCCGGGCGCAGTGCGGAGCTCGACGCGCTGGCTGCTTACGTGGCGTCGCTGGGTGCGGAGAGTTTGCCGGGCAGCCCTCACCGTAATCCCTATGGGACGCGCACCGCAGCGGCGGTGGCGGGGGAGGCGGTGTTCGTCGGGCAGGGTTGCGCGAGCTGCCACGGTGGCGCGGGGTTTACCGACAGCGCGTTGGGTGTGGCGGCGCTGCACGACGTCGGCACCTTGCGCACGAGTTCTGGTGGTCGTCTCGGCGGCACGTTGCCGGGGATCGATACGCCGACACTTTTCGGCGTCTGGGCGACGGCGCCTTACTTCCACGACGGTTCGGCCAAGACCCTCGACGAGGTGTTTCGTGTGGCGGGTGGCACCGTCCTGCAAGCGGAGGCGGCGATCTTGGGCGCCGGGGTGACCGTGCCGGGTTACCCGCAGCTCAACGAAGACAGTTCGATACACGGTCAGATGGTCTATCTCGACGCGGGAGAGACCGTGACTTTCGAAAATGTCGATGGCGGTGCCGGTGGCGAGGGCGATTTGGAATTGCGTTGGACGGTCTCGCGCTATGGCACCACCGGCATCACGACGGTGACAGTCAACGGGGTGGTTCACGAGGTGGCGGTGAGCCGACCGTTGGGGCCCGGCCAACCGAGTAATCATTGGCAACGCTTGCGCATCGAAGACGTGGAATTGAGTGCCGGGGCGGGCAATACCATCGTCGTCTCCACCGATGCGAACACTTGCGGGTTCGACGACTTGACCGTCACCACCGCTGATGACCGCGCGGCTGCCGCCGCGCATCGGGTCGCCCTCGAGTTGGGTGCTGAGGATTACGAGAACCTGATTCAGTACGTGCTCCAGCTCGACGGCAGCGGCAACGAGCCGCCCGCAAATCCGACCGTGGTTATCAGTAGCCTCGGCACTAGCCCGTCGGATCATCCTGTGGCTGAGTTCGACATCGTGTTCTCGGAACCGGTGAGCGGGTTCGATATTGGTGATCTCGACATCGCAGGGACTGCTGGGGTCGGTGCGAGCGCGCTCTTTGTGATCGGCGACGGCTTGCATTACCGCCTGCGGGTGGCGGGTTTTTCCCAAAGCGGCACGGTGACCGTGGCGATGCCGGCCGGGAGGGTGGCTGCGGTGGACGACGGTTTGCCTAACTTCGTCGCCGAGTCCGCAGCTTGGAGCTTCGTGCGAGCCGATGACCTCGCGTTGCTTTCGGATGAATTTGATGGCTCTGGCACTCTCGCCGACTGGCAGCGCAACGATGAGCAAGAGGGCTGGGGTGCCGACAAGTTGGAGGTCTGGGACATCGACACCTCCCGTCCCGGGCACATGCGGGTGATGCCATTTGCTAGTTCGTGGTATGCCGATTGGACCGGCGCACTGGTTTTCAAAGAGGTGAGCGGTGATTTCGTGGCGACCATGCGTTTCGAAGCGAACCGCCGGGATGGTTTGCCGGGGCGCCCGCAAGCTGCCTACAGCCTCGGCGGGATCATGATGCGTGCGCCGCGGCTCTACCAGAACGCGGCTCCGGTGCCGGATCCTGCGCCGGGGGTGGAGCTGTCCTGGCCGCCACCGCCGGAGGGCGACCCGGGTTACTACACCAGCCCGTGGACAACGGGGACGGAGAACTATCTTTTTCTCTCATTCGGCAATGCCGACACTGTCTGGGGTAATATTGCGGATACCTGGTACTGTGAAGTGAAGAGCACCACCGACAGTGTTTCGAACCTGTACGCAGTACAGTCTGGCATTCCGGCAGACGAGGGGCTCGTTACTTTGCAGGCGGTGCGTATGGGTTCTACGTTTTTGTTATTGCGGCGCCATGGCGAAGGGCCGTGGATCGTCGAAAACCGATTCGTGCGTCCCGACCTGCCGCAGGTGCTACAGGTCGGCGTCACGACTTACACCGACTGGGATTCGGTGGTCGGGGTAGACCCGTTCCATCATAACCACAGCGTCATCGCGGGAGGTAGCCCCGACCTTGTGGTGGACGTTGATTATTTCCGACTGCACCGCCCCGTTGCGGCGCTCACCCCAGAGATGTTGGATGCGGTGCAGACCACAGGCCAATACGGGCAGCCGAGCCTGTTGGCTGCCACGGCGCTGGCGCCGTTGCTCGGAGAGGCCGCCGCCGCCGCCAGCGATGGGCAGACTTACGGCGGCTGGTTGGAGCAGAATTTCTCTTTGGAGCAATTGCTCGACCCGGAGGTGGCCGCCCCGGAGAGCGATCCTGATCAAAACGGGATGGCGAATCTGATCGATTTTTTGACCGATGGCGACCCGCATGGCGGTGACCCGGCCTTTCAGTTCTCCATCGCTCAGATCGGTGACATCACCGAAATGACCCTAGGGCGCAATACGCTGGCGCGTGGTGGGCGCCTGATCATCGAGGTTTCCGACGATCTCGAGAACTGGGAAATCCTGGCGGAATCTGTGGATGGCGCCGTTCCGAGCGGCCCCGGCTTCGTGGGCGAGACGCCCGGTGTACTGCGGGTCATGACCGTCCACGATACCGCCAGTGCGGCGACGGCGCGCCGCTTCTTTAAGGTTCGGGCGGTTGGCGGGTGAGCGGGCTTGCTTACCTGCCGGTGAGCAGGGCGCGGCCTATTCGATGGTGACCTTTGTCGCGCCGTCTTTCGCGGGCCAGGTATGTTTGAACTTGGAGCTGCCGGAGCGGTAGTCGGCGATGATGTTGCCGTCGGGATCGTAGACCCGAACCAGCACCCCGAGCAGGCTGTCTTTGATGGTCGATGAGGATGAGTAGTAGTAGCCGGAACGGAAGGAATCGAGGCTGAAGGATTTCGTCTGGAGGGTGGCGGTATGGTTGTATTTCAGGGGGCCTTTGATGTCGATTTTTTCGCTCGTCTGGACGGTTCCCGAGGAGGATGTTCGGCGGTAGTTGTCGGCCATGTAGGCGCGGTATTCGACGCTGAGGTCTTTCACCGGCTGCCGGCAGAGGCTGGTGATTTTGATTTCGTAGGCGTATTGCTGAACCTTTGATCGGCGGTAGAAACCGCTCTTGGTGCGAGTCTCGGACAGCTTTTTTTTGGTTGTCTCGATCCGGAAGGAGTAGTTAATTTTCGGGCTGGTGGATTTCATCCAGTCGCGGATGAATTTCTGATCTGCCGCGGAAAAAACGGAGATCTTCACCTCGAGTTCTTTGCCGCCGCGATTGATGGTGACCGTCTTGGCGTCTTCGCCGGTGTGCGAGACGAGTTCGGCGTTGATCGTGCGCCCGAACTGGTCTTCGAACTCGCGAGCGCCGCAGGCGGCGGAAAATGCGAGAGAGAGAAGAAAGACTGAGAAAGGGCTAACGTATTTTGTCATGGCAGTGTTCCGTTTGTTGATCTCGTCTACCTGTGGATTCCTCGGGCGTGGCGGCAATTGGGGGGGGCGCTTTGCTCAGGATATATGAGTATAAGCATTGTCGGAAAAACGTTGCATGGCGACACTTTCTTTGGGAAAATTGATGGAATTTGTAAAATGAGATTGATTGTTTTTTCCATCGTGACCCTCGTTCTGTCTGCGGGACTTCTCGCCGAGGCGGTGGAGGTTCCCCAAGCGCCGGATTTCTTGACTGCCGAGCAGCGGTCGCCGTTGCAGGTTTTCGCCGCCAGCCTGGAATCCAATATCGCGCAGTACGGCGAACACGTTGGTGAGATCAACGGCAAATATATGGCGGCGCTCGATCGCGCGCGGGCGAAAATGGTCAAACTCGGAGCAGCCCGAGCCGCGGTGGCGCTCGACTCGGAAATTGACCGCATTGAGGCGGGGGAGATCGAGCGCTCGCCCGAGATCGATTCAGCACCGGATTACGTGCGCAAGATGCGCGACCAGTACGACCAGCTTGTCGGTCGGGTGAACAATCTGAAACGCAGTCGTGACGGTGCGGCGCGCTTTGCTGTGGTCGATAGCTTCGGGACACTTCAAGCGGAGTTGACCAAGGCGGAGGAACTCGAAAAAGCGATGGTTTTGCGAGAGTTTCGCAGGCTTCTCGCACGTCCTCCGGCGCCGCCGAAAGAATTGGAGCCGGAACCGGAGCCGAAATTAGATTCGAAATCAGATCCAGAATCGCGTGTGGAGGGCGTGAGGATGGAAGCTCGCTATGGGATCGATGACGTCCCGCGGGCGATTACCGCTGAAGAGAGGAAAAAATTTGCGGCGTCGCTGCCGCCGGAGCCGGAGCGTAGCGGTCGCCGCTACCTGGTGATGGTGGAGAGTATCGAGAAGGGCGAGGTCATCACCGAGATCAGTTTGAACAAGATCGAGAGCTGGGGTAATGCGCGTTTACAGATGTGGCGGCGGAAGCCGTATTGGACGGCGACCGTCAGCTATCCGACGACCAGTTTGTTCGGCACCTTCGATACCGAAGGCATGGCGATTCTCTCTGGCGACCGGGTGGTCGAGTGGGTCTACACCGGTTCCGGGGAGGAGATCCCGTAAGGGAGGGGATAGAGCCCTTCGTGTCAGGAATTATTAATGAATGGGACAGAAACAGTCGGAAACCGGAAACAGTGCCAGGAACTTTCGAGACATTCAAAGAGAGGATGTTGGGGCTCGCCGAGGATTTGCTCTCGAACTACTCGACAGGGGGCGAGCGGGGCGGGAACTACCGTGGGGCG
>QIKC01000004.1 GCA_003232855.1 Verrucomicrobiales bacterium | reverse complement strand
CTCGATAAATATTCGCCAGCAAAGGTCGAGTATCCGGGGTACGAACCGCACACGAACACCGGGAAATCGTGCAGAAAGCGGTTATTGGCGTATAAAAAAGCGAAAGCGAAAGCTACCGTTCAGATAATTGACCCCGCCTATATCAAGAGCCTTTCGAAATCTGAGCGGTGGGGTTATCGCGATATTCTCTACCATCCAAAGTTCATTTCTGAATCGTCGAACGACAACTCAACGATCAAGTTTTTTCGGGGAGGCTGTTTCAACGTGCTTTCGCTCGGGGACGTGGAAAGCTCGGGGGTCAGTGCCTTTCTTAGGCGCTGCCCCACCGTGAAGGCAGAACTGGATGTTATGATTCTTGCCCATCATGGGGCAGACAACGGTTTTACTACCTCTGGCTTCATGAGAACCACGAAGCCTCAACTCGCCATTTGCTCTTCAAACTACGACAACAAGTTCGATCACCCGAAGCCGGAGATTCGAGAACTTCTCCGCAAGAACAAGGTGCCATTATTTACCACCAAAACGGGAGATGTAGTCATCGTATCTATACGGAATCACACGTCACGATTTGAGGTCTACAATTTCAAGGCCAACTCAACAAAGGTCTCCTCTAAGGTGCAGTTTACGAGTAAGAAAAAATCGCGCCTGAACCAGAACGCCGACACGCTCCGTCAGAGGTATGCTCGCAATCGGAATCCATTCAAGAAGTGAAAAATCTGTATCCAAACCATAGCTACGCGACGAGAGCGAGGCTGTTCCCCGCTTTGATATTACTTGCTCCAATGGCTGTGGCTGGAAGCATTTGGATTCCCGCTGACGCTGAAACAAATCTATTGAGCGTCGCTGGAAAATATCTCCTTTGTGGCGTCGTCCTGTTTGCCTTGGGATTCCTTGCTTGTCAGATTGTGAGAGAACAAGGAAAAGCTGTTGAGAAGCGACTCCTGCGTGCATGGGTCGCATTTCCTTCGGTCACGATTTTTCGACATCGTGACTCCTCTTTGGATGAATCGACAACGCTGTGTCTTCACCGGCAACTAATGTGTCTCGTTGAAGGAACCGCTGATGTCTCGCGTGAATCTGAATTTGGTGATCCAAAGGAAGCCGATGCAACCTATCGCCAATGGTCTGAGTATCTGCGGGTCGAATCTAGGGATTCTCCACTTGTTTTGGAGGAAAACACCAACTATGGATTTCGGCGAAACCTATTGGGATTGAAACCCACAGCGATTGCGATTTGCATCATAGGGGCAGTTGCTTGCTCGATAAAAATTGCGGTCGATCCGCCAATGATGGGCGCATGGGTCGCTCTCGTGTTTGTTGCCGCGATGCTTACGATTTGGTTGATTCGAATAAATCCATTTTGGGTTCGCCAAGCGGCTGAGGCTTACGCTCATCGATTGATTGAAACAGCGGGTTCGGTAGAGAAATAGCCGAGGCCTCTTCAACATCAAGGCGCTGCGTCCGCCGTATCGCCCGATTTGTCCTTGGGGTTTTCATGGGAGAGGGAATTGGATCACTATTCGGATCGATTGTAGCCTCGCATGAGAATTCACGCGAGAGATCGTATGATCGTTAATTTTCGAGTTTCTGAGTCGTGCAATGCCAATAAAGCATGTTTCGGGGCCAATATCGGCTCTCAATATCCAATCGTCGTGCTGCATCAATTTTCCGGGCGGTGTCGGCGACAGCGCCCTTTGAGTTGAACGGTTTCAGGTGTGTTGAGATGTTGAGTACTACGTTGAACAAAATTTCTTGAACGATTCGTGCGTCAGTAAGAGTGATGCTGCCCGCCTCTCCCTTGTGCACGAAGTCACACCTCTTATCGTAGGCATTATCAAATTGCTTCTCCACAGAGTCTGATCTATCCGCGTCGTTCCGACCAGAAAACAGGTAGACTCCTTTCAACAGTTGTTCTCGATGTTTCGAATTTGACAGTACTAGCAATCTTTCAAGGCCAATGCACGCTAGCAAGAAGGCCACCTCCACTGACATTTCTACAAGGCTGCGCCCAAGCAGTGCCATCGCCTTTCTTAGGTCTGCACGCCAAGACGAGGAAATTTTCTTCGAGCGCAATAGCCGCCTAAGCGAGGCGAACATTTTTAGTTCATGCTCATCAAAGGATTTCAAATCGAGAGATAGATCAAAGATCGCCCCTGTCGTCCGTTCTCCTCTCGCTCCTATCGTGCTGTCCCCAGAGATCAAATAATGCTGACGCCACCGCTCTAGGCTCAGAACGGCTCAGAACACCTGACCTCGACGGGGGTTAAGCTGATACCGATTTGAAGATCATGCGCAGATCGGTGCCAGGGAAGAGGGTTTCCGTGGCGTTGAGTTCGTCGCAGAGATGGGTGATGATCGCGTTGGATTTCGGCGTGGCCAGACTGTGGAGTTCGATGCTCAGGGTTTTGGCCTCTGCGTCGGGGACGATGTTCGCTTCGGTGGTGCAGATGTCGCGGATTAGGGCGCGGGCTTCGTCGCGGTGGTGGGCGTTGAGCTTCTCGCGCACGATATGAGCCATGGCGGTTTCCGCCCGGTAGGCGACGATCTTGATGGTGTCGATGAAGTGCTTGCTGCGCGTGGCGAGTTTTAGCCATTTTTCCTCTTCGGGTAACTCGCCGTGCGTGATGTGTTTGCCGGCCTCTTTACGTTGCTTTTTGAGTCGTGTTAGGGCGGTGTCTTCCCCCTCGATGTCGGCGCGCAGGGCTTCGGCATCGTGCATGTAGCGCTCGGCTTTCTGCTCGTCGAGCGACCCTTTGAGCTGCAGTTCGCAAAGGCGGGCTTTGACGCGGACCAGGGCTGCGACGCGCTTGCGGATCTCCCCGTCGAGCTTGCGCCAGGCGGGGTTGACGACGCGGGTGGTCTCATCCACTGGCTCAAGCTGATAGTCTATAAGTCTATCAAGATTAAAATGTTCCATGCCGTATTTGAAGAAGTTCTCTTGATACCATCTGCCCATCTGGGGCGCGACGATCCCCTCTACATCCGCGAGCCAGTCGGTGCTGATGATCGATACTTGGTGGCCTTTGGGAGTGAGTTTTCGGATCTCGCGCACCCAGAGTTGCTCGCCTTTTTTGCTTCCTAAAAAGGTGCCGCGTTCGGCGAGGAGCATGTCGGCTTCTCCGCCTTCGGCGAGGCGTACCCGCCGTGGCGCGAACTCGGCGTGCCCCCAGTCTGGCCCGGGGTTTTTGTGGTAGGTCTGGCAGGCGATGCGCTTTGCTTTCATCCGCTTGAACAGGCCGGGACTGTAGCCTTCGCGGTCGAAGATGAGCCGGAAGCGCATGCGCAGGGGGTCGGCGGCGAGCTCGGCCGAGCCGGGTTGGGCGGGGATCATGGTTTCAAGTTCGGGCACGACTTGTTCTTCGAGCACGCGGACGAGCCCGGGATCGACGGCCTGGTTGATTTTGAAAAAGGGTAGCCCGTCGAGCCCGTGCACCCAGTAGTCGGTGGTGGCTCGCATGCACAGGCGCTGGCGCGCGATGTAGTGGCGCGGCAATTTGGTCTGCGCCCCGTGATAGACCCGGGCGTGGCCGTCGATGTAAAGGGTGCCGGTGGCGGAGGGCTCGGCTTCCATCCAATCCTTACAGAGCTGCGCGGCCCATCCTTCGCCGTCGCCCCCGGTGCTCAGGTGCTTGATTTTGGCGCGCAGGGTCTTGGCTTCCGGGCAGCGGTCTAGCCCTAAGAGTTCTCCCCATTCCCCGGGGGCGGTGTAGCGCAGCGCTTCGACCGATTTGATCCGGCATAGTGCTAGGAAGCCTAACAGAAGAAAAATATGTTCGAGCCCGTAGTATCCGGGGGGCAGGGTGAAAAATCGCTGAGCGTGGCGTAACAGCCCGCTGGAGATCAGGGCGGGCAGAGCCAGGAGAACCCCGCCGTAACTGACGTCTTCGCAGGGGCGGCGGAATTTTGTGGGCGCGTAGCCGAGCATGCCGAGGCTGGCGAGCACCCGCAGGCCAGGGTCTGTGGTGGCCACGCCCAGCGGTGCGGCGGCATCCTCGCGGCTGCGCTCGCTCTTGCCCACCGGAGCCGGGGTGCGCGTGTCTTCCGCTTTCGCGCTCAGCGCTCCTTTTGCCGTTTCTGCTCCGGTTAGGCCGGGGCGTTTTTTTTTGAGGACGTCGATCCCCGCCGCACGCGCGGGCGACGCTTCGTTTCGTAGAACGACTTGGGTCCCCCGGCCCGGTATTTTTTGACCCAACGTTTAAGCGCTAGGGCGTTGATGCCGAAGGAGCGCACCAGCTCTACCTGCTTCGCGTTGCCGTTGATGTAGAACTGGCTGACGATCATTTTGAAGGACGCCGTGTCGCTGGTCTGGTGCAGGAACACTGGCATCATGCCGTGCAGGTAGACGACCTCGTCGCCCTCGCGCCGGTAGCCCAGATTCGGGGTGATCAGATGGGTGCCTTCTTGGAAAACGGGCAGTTGCAATTGCGGCATGACCGAGTCTAGGGCACGTCCGCGATCCCGCGCAATCCCCAAACGCCGCCGGGCTAGCCGGTTTTTGGTATCATTCCAGCCGATCCCCCGCCTGCCACACTCATCCCTCGGAAACCCTGATTCTACGGGTTTTGTTCACTTCTGTTCCTGTCCGAGGTCAGGTGTTCTGAGGCTAGTGCCGTCTGGAGACCAAGCGCGGAGAGTTGATTTTTCGGACAACGGGAGTTGAATCAGATGGAGAATAAGCAACTCTTCTTCAACGGTTCTAAAAAGCTCGTCTTCTGCCTTCCCCGAACTGTCTCGGAGCAATGCAAAGACATTCGCATCCGGCGAACGCTCTTTGATCCAAGTATCACTTAGGCGCTTCCATGTGGTCGCCGTGATTCCAAATCTAGAGCGGACTCTGTCGAGCTTGGCTCGCGAAATTAGAGTCACCCGGTCAATCGCAAATTCCTCGGAGATGTCAGTTCCCAGCTTGATGCCATAGATCGGCACAATTATCGTTCGATGCTCACATTTTCGAGACCCCATTCTTGGTGAACGTGCTCGTTACACCACTCAGTGCAAATTGGATTTTGGCCTTGCTGGTGGTACACCAAGCTGCTACGTGCTGAGGCACGCCCCAATTTCCGAGACGTTCATCGTCAGTTACTTACGGAAGCGGTCGGTTAATCCCACCCCTTCCGCCACTTCGCTATCGTCATCTCGTAGGCTTGCCAGTAAAACAGAAGGGCTAGGGTTATTATGCCCGAAAATCATCGCTATCACGCCGCTCAACCCGGCTGGGGAGGAATGCTGCGATGATCATTTTCTGGGCTAGCACGGATCCCTTTTGGCGGATTACGAGCCCCATTTTTTGAAGCTCATTGAGATCTCGCTGCTTCATCTTGTTGCCGGCACCCGCGTAAGCGACCGCGATTTTTGGGCTTATTTCTTCAATTTTCGCAACTTTCACCCACCCCTTATCGGAAAGCTCTAGCACGAGATCCCGGCGACGTTTTTGTGTTGGGGATGGGCGCTTGTCTCTAAACTTACGATGCACATAATTTTCCCACGCGGCATCCATTTGATGCGCTCGCACGCGCCCGATCTGACCCCGCAGCCCATCAAGTATTCCCTGGATCGCATATTTAACAAAAGGCATCAGATCTCCGCCTGATTTGCTCGAATGATTCAGTTCCCGGTAATACTGGGTTCGGGTGCGATTGTAGTGATCGCTCAAAAGGTGCGCCGCTGGGAGCGGAAGGCCGCTGGAAAACAGGATTTGAAATTCCATTAAGCGAGCTGTTCGCCCGTTTCCGTCACCAAATGGGTGAATCCATGCCAGATAGACGTGTGCCACAATGGAGCGGATTAGAGCATAAGGAACTTTGAGATCATCGTTTGGGGCGACAAAATCCGAGCCGTTGAGCCAGTCGCACAGCCGGTCTAACAAGTATTCGCAATCCTCGGCGGGAGCCCCTCGGTAAACGTTGCCCACGATCACGGAGTTCGTGCGCAGCACCCCGGGCACAACCTCCTCCTCAAGCGTCAACTCACGCAGCACCTGACTGTTGTAGGAGCAAATGCGCTGCACGCACAATCCTGTGCTCCCGTCCTTATCTTCGATCAGTTCGCGAGTAACCTGATTGCAGGCATCAATGATGTTCGTAATCTCCTGTTGCAAATACGCCTGCGACGGGGGCAGGTTCAATTCCCCGTCCACCTGCTTTCTGACCTGCTCCTCAGTGAGGGTATTGCCCTCGATCGCGGTTGTCGCCATCACCCCCTTGGTGAGGAATACTCGATTGAGTTCCTCGGCGATTTCAGGTCTCAACGGCACCCCGAGCAAGTGCTCGCACTTTGACGCGACTTCTCCAAATTTCAGCCAAAGCTCATAATCGGAGAGATCCATCGAGAGCTTGAAACTTAGCCAAGGGTGGCTTTTGAGGTATTTCATACCTCATTATAGACCCTTGTTTTTCAGGGGGGTCAAGTAACATTGGCTCAAATTGACCCTTCCGCTGACCTTTCGCCCAGGTTCGCCACCGCCCGTGTCTGAGCGGTGGTTCGTGGTTGGAAGGTTTGGCTACGGGCGGAGCAGCTCGCGCGCTTTGTCGAGCAGGGCGGGCACGCCGGAGGGGTCGTTGCCGGCGCCGCGTGCTAGCTCGGGTTTGCCGCCGCCTTTGCCGCCGATCAAGGGGGCGAGCTGGGCGAGGATCGCGCCGGCTTGGAAGCGGTCGGTGAACTCGGCTGCGATGGCGATGCCGAGGTGGACTTTATCGCCGTCGGTGACGGTGAATACGCCGATGCCGGCGAAGTGCTTTTTCTTGGTGCCGTTGAGTAGCTCTTGCAGCAGGGCGGGGGAGCCTTCGAAGGATTCGGTGATCAGTGGGACGGCGCCGGTGGCGGCGGCGATGAGCTCGGCGAGGCGGGAGTCGGCCTCGGCGGCGGCTCCGGCGGATTGCTTCTTTTTGAGCGCTTTGTCCGCCGCTGCGGTGGCCGCTTTGAGGGCGTCCCGATGGGATTTCCATGCGGGATGTGATGCTTCGGTGGGTGGGGTCGGAATGGCGAGGGCGGCCTCGCCGAGTTCGGTGTTGAGGGGCTTTAGTTTGGCGAGCAAGGTCGCTGATTCTTCTGTTAGGGTGGCGATCTGTTCGGCGATGTAGCGTGCTGCGGCTTCGCCGCAAGCGGCCTCGATACGGCGGGTGCCGGCGGCGATGGCGCCTTCGCTTTTGATGATGAACTGGCCGATGTCGGCGGTGTTGCGCACGTGGGTGCCGCCGCACAGTTCCATGGAGTAGCCGTCGAGGTTGTTCGACTGGCCGCCGATTTGAACCACGCGCACACGCTCGCCGTATTTGTCGCCAAAGAATTGCATGATGTCGGCGCGTTCTTTGATGTCGGCGTGTGGCACTTCCTGCCAAGAGACGGTGCCGGCTTCGGCGATTTTGGCGTTCACCGTTTCTTCGATCGCGGTGATTTGTTGCGGGCTTAGCGCGTCGGAATTGAAGTCGAAGCGCAGTCGGTCGGTGGCGACTAGCGAGCCTTGCTGGGCGACGTCTGTGCTGACGTGTTTGTGCAGTGCCCAGTGCAGTAGGTGGGTGGCGCTGTGGTGCGCTTCGATGGGGCGCCGCCGGGCGGTATCGACTTTGATGGTGACTTCGTTCGAGGTCGGTGCGGTGTCGAGGTGTAACAATAGGGAGTCGCCCACGCCGGAGGTGGCGGTGATGGCGATCTGCGTGCCGTCAGCGCAGGTGAGGGTGCCGGTGTCGCCTTGCTGGCCGCCTTTTTCGACGTAGAGGGGGGAGCGGTCGACGATGACGCAGCCGTCGTGGCGCTCGAGGATGGTGGCCACACATGCATCGGTGTCGAAGCCGACGAATTCGGATTTTGCATCGGTTTTGATATCCACTGCGGCGACGATTTGGGCGCTCTGCCCTTCTTTGCCGGTGTCTTTGTGCGCTTGGATCAGGAGTTCGGTCTCTGTTTCGTCTAAAGTGAGTCCGCGCTCGTCGATTAAGATTTTTGTTAGGTCGACTGGGAAGCCGTAAGTTTCCCAAAGTTTGACCACTTCTGCGGGAGGGAAGGCGCCACCGGATGCGGTTTTGGCGGCGGTGTCGCCGAAGCGTTTCAGGCCGCGGTCCAGCGTGTCGTTGAAAGAGCGTTCTTCTTTGGCCAAGGTCTCGGCGATCTTGCGTTGGTGTTTTTTTAGTTCGGGGAAGGCTTCGCCCATTTGTTCGACCAATGTGGGCAGCAGGTCGGCCATCAGGGTTTCGTTTTTTTCGAAGCCGAGGATGCGTCCGTAGCGGACGGCGCGGCGCAGGATGGAGCGCAGGACGTAGTTGCGTTTGCCGTTGCCGGGCAGGATGCCGTCGGCGATGGCGAAGGAGAGGGTGCGGATGTGGTCGGCGATGACGCGGAATGCGACGTCGATTTTTTCTTGCTCGTTCGCGGGCTGGCGGTCGGGGCCGGTGGGAAGGGTCGAGGTGTAATTCTTGCCGGTTTTTTCTGACAGATGGGCGAAGAGGGGTGCGAAGACGTCGGTGTCGTAGTTGGAGGCGAGTTTGGAGAAGTCGGTGAAGTTGGCGGTCGCCTGGATGATGGCGCAGACGCGCTCGAAGCCCATGCCGGTATCGACGTGTTGGGCGGGGAGGGGGCGGAATGAGCCGTCGGGTTCGGCGTTGTATTGGATGAACACCAGGTTCCAGATTTCGATGCATTCGGCGCTGTCCATGTTGACTAGCGCGCCGCGGGTGTCGCCGTTCGGGGTGAGGTCGATGTGTAGTTCGGAGCAGGGGCCGCAGGGGCCGGTGTCGCCCATCATCCAGAAGTTGTCCTTTTTGTCGCCGTC
>QIKC01000240.1 GCA_003232855.1 Verrucomicrobiales bacterium | reverse complement strand
GGGCCGAGGGAGTTGAGCCCGGGATTGCGATCGGATTGCCCCTGATTGGAAAGGTGCTGGAATAGCAGACCTCCAGTGATCATCAAGTTTTCGCTCAGGCGGAAACGGGCTCCAGTCTGCACATACCAGTTAAAGGTAAAATCCTGCCCTTGCCCTCCTTCGATATCTGTCGAATCAACAAAACCCGCCCCACCACCCACATAGAAATAGAGTGAAAAATTTTGCTCGGAATTCCACCATTCCAAAGCCGGGCTGCCAGAAAATCCTAGATAATAGTTCTCGGCACCTTCTAAAAAATATTCGGACAAGAAGCTGATCCGATTGCGCACGATCAAATCTCCTCCGGCGAGATCCCAACGGAAAATATAGCGACTACGCCACGAGATAATTTGTGGCAAGACGAAGTAATTGAGGTCGGTCGTATTGGTGATTTTCCACAGTCCTGCGGTATCGAAATCGATAAACCAAGCATCCAGCACATCTTTGGATTCCCCCACATCTTGACCGACTACGGAGCTGGACTCCTCCCCCCGAGCCCCGTGAAGGGGCAGAAATAGCAGCGCGGCACCGAAACAAAAAGCCGGGAAGAACAAATAAGTGTGTGTGCGGGTCATCGTAAAATCATCAACATCACATTCTAACCGAAATTCAAGCGTTTGACGATCCCCAATCGATGGTGCACCCGAGCGAACCACAAAAACGTTTTGAAACGCCAGCGTAGAGCCCAAGGCAGATCGATCCGTCCCGCCAAAATCGCATTGATGGCACAAGGCCACTGCAACACGCCACTGGGTTGCAGTAAGATTTCCACAAAAGAGCGCTGGTAGAACAAATCTACCACCTCTCGGTAACGGCTCAAAATTTTGCGGGTTTGCTTTTCGTAACGCCTCATCGACGCGCTCAGCGCTTGATTCGAATCGAATGCCTCGACCAGCGCCCGAGCGGCATCGCGAGATGTCACACAAGCCAAATACACTCCTGATGAGAAAATAGGGTCGATGAAACCCACCGCATCACCCACACGCAACAGTCGCGGCCCGACGAGCTTCTCATTGGAATAAGAGTAATCACTGGTCGAACGCACAGATCCGAGACGGGAAGCTCTTTCCATCATTTGCGTTAAACTAGGACTCGAATCTATCGCTTGCTGGAAAATTTCTTCCGGACTCAAATCAGATTTTCTCAAATCTTCGCGACCAAGCACCAAACCGACGCTGACTTTCTCTTCGCTAAAAGGGATGACCCAAATCCAAGAATCTCTAAAACAAGCGATATGTGTCTCGTGCTTTTGCTGCTCTCTGTGGGCGAAATTTACGCCGGTGAAATGACCATAGATCGCGACTTTCTGTAAATGCGGATAACATTGCCGCAATTTTTCTCGATTGGCTGTGAAGTTGACCAAACCTGAGGCGTCTAACAGAAACGAAGCACTGAAAGTTTCTTCATGCTCATTGCTGGCGGTCACGCTGACCCCATTCTGCGCGCAGATGCTGTAGCGTTCTACCCTCCAACCCTCGTACACCTCCGCACCGCTGTCACGAGCATGGTCGAGCAGGATTTTATCAAAAATCGATCTCTCCACTTGGATCGCCTCGCCGACTTCAGTGAAAGCCCCCTCAGAAAAGATAATCGAGTTCTCTATTCCGCCTTTGGCGAGTGAAAAACGCCCTCCTTTTTTTGTCATGAAATCGGCAGATTGCAAGGCGGGCATCACCCCCATCTCTTCGAAAATAGGCATATTGTAGGGCAACAGTGATTCGCCAATATGAAATCGCGGGAAGTGCTCTTTCTCCAAGACCAGCACCCGCTTTCCCGCTTTCGCCAAATACGTCGCAGCAGTCGATCCCGCAGGCCCTCCCCCGATTATAATCACATCATAGTTCATGCCACTTCACTCTTCATCAACCCATCGCTCGTATCGCGGCCATCAGGCTATCAATCTCCGATCACCGCCTTGACCCTTTGCGCATTCGTCTCCCACCATGCCCCGAGCCGCCCTGTATCGAGCAGATCCGAACTGCGGTAGCCGGTCATCTCGCCGAAGGTCATCGACGCCTCGCGCACCACGTCCAAATTCATATCCTCTGCGACCGCAGCAGCCAGCGCGTCGGCCGCTTTGCCCCCACGCCGGTCGGCCAGCAGATACGCGGCCTTGACCCGGTGCGTCGATTCCACCTCCGTATCGAGCAACACTTTCACCAATTGATCGGTATTCAAGGCCATCTCGCTCTTGCCCCGCAGGCTCGGGAACAATTGACCGACGGGCAGGGTGTGGCTCTCCGTGCGCAGCCCGGTCGAATAGGCGAAGCGGACGCGCAGCACTTCCGCCGCCGCTCCCGAACGCAGGCGTTCGTCCTCCGCACCACCCGCCAGCTTGATGAGATGGTCGTAAGCCGCCCGGTCAGCGTTCTCGATCGCCCGGTCGCCACTCTCTAACAATTTGTTGCGCCCTTCCAAAAATTCGAGTTCCTTCCAGGCGTTCTCCGGCGTCGCGCTCACTTGCCGCCGCAGCACCTCGATTTCAGCGCGCAGCGCCTCCACTTCCTCGTCGGGAACAGCGACCGAAACTGCCGCAGGCGACGGCTCGACACCCGCGTCGCGGTCGGCATCCGCAGCTAACATCCCTTTCAACATTGGCCATGCGATCAGGGCGGCGACAGAAAGCACCGCCACCTGTAGCACCGTGACCCAGAGAAAAATCTGCCACGACGAACGCCCGAGGCGCCGATTGCCCTTGCGCACCGACACCGTCGCCGCCTCGCCATTGTCGAAATACGGTAGGAACTCGTCCTCGCTCAACGGCAGTGTGTCACCGCTCCGAGCCGGAGGGCTCGGAACCGAAACGGGAAGCGGCGCAGCCTTCGGACGAACTGGAGCCGTCTTCGGGAGGGGCGCCGCCGGATTGGGCGGATCACCTAGGTCGGCAACGCGTTGTTTAGGCGGGCTTTTGATCTCGACCTTAGATACCGTTCCCAGAGCCCGCGGAACAGGAACAGGAATAGGAGCCTGAGAAACCCCGTTTTGATCGGGGGGAGCGTCGAGAGCTTGCGGAGAGGATGATAATGCCGGTGACCGTGGCGTGGCTGCGATGCCCCCCACTTCTTCTCCCTCCGGCACCAAGGATTTCGGCTGTTGCCCTTTCGGACGAGCAACAGGAAGTGATGCGGCTCCCGCGATCGACGCCTCCAAGCGATGCAATGCCTCCCCCAAAGGGTCGACAGCAGAAGGTTCCGATGATGGTGAGATGCTCATTGCGACGATACGGGATACCCTCCCTGCCCGGGAACGCGACCGGAACTCATCCGCTGATAATGCCCCAACTCGGGGCAAGGTTCAATCCTTTCCCATCCCCCATTTCCATCGCCGCACCGTGGCAGAGATTCCACCTCGACTCTCCGGCAATCCTCGCTTTGTTCCGAAAAGGTTCACCCCTCCCCGCAACCGCCATGTTCATCGTCGATATCCGCACCATCCCTGAAAACGGCACCACCCCACTCCAAGGGAGCCTCGAAGAGGACATCTGTGGGCTCCCGGCTGATGACCCCGCGCAGCCCGTCAGCCCGCTTACCTACAAGGTCGAAGCGTCAATCGTGTCGGGTAGCTTGCTGCTGCAAGGCGATTTTTCCATCACCTTTAAGCTGCACTGCGTCCGCTGCCTGTCGCCCTTCGAACACCGCGCCTTGCTGGCCGATCACTCCCTTCTCGTCCCCATCGAAAGCGGTTTCTCGATCGACTTGACGGATGCCCTTCGCGAGGATATTATCCTCGCCCTCCCCAATTTCCCTCGCTGCGATCAGGGTGGCCTCGATGTTTCGAAAGAAACGCGTGAGTGCCCCGCCGCCGGAAATTTTCAGGCCGAAAATTCGTTCGCACCGCTCGACCCCGAGCAGAACGAAAACGACGGTTCTGATACTTGGGGGCCTTTAGACAACCTGAAACTCGACTAACCGACACCGTTCCACTGCCATGGCCGTTCCAAAAAGCCGCACATCCAAATCCAAATCTCTCATGCGCCGCGGCGCTAACCGCTGGCGTATGCCCAAGCTCAACAAGTGCCCGGAATGCGGCAGCACCACCCCGTCGCACATCGCCTGCCCCTCCTGCGGCTACTACCGCAACCGCCAGGTGCTCAATATCGACGCATTTTAGCGCTTTTCAGCGCCCTGACGGCCTCGGCCATTTCGAAAACCACCCGCACGCACTGTGCGGGTGGTTTTTTGTTCCCCCGAATACCACCTCCGCACGATCCCGCACGACCTAGCGCCTTCCAACAATTCGCCTTTGACGCACCGGGGGCAACACGTTAACCATTGCCTCGCACCCGCAGAACCGCCTAGGCCACGCGACGCGACGACAACCACACAATGAGAATCGCACTCGATGCCATGGGCGGCGACCACGCCCCGGCCACTACTATCGGCGGCGCCAAACAGGCGATCGAATCCATCTCCGATCTGCAGACGCTCTATCTGGTCGGCGACGAGACACTTCTCAAAGCCGAAGTCGATGCGCAGTCGCTGCCGCCCGCGAAGATCGAAATCGTCCATGCATCCCAGGTCGTGGACATGCACGAGTCCCCCGCCAAAGCGATCCGCCGCAAAAAAGACTCGTCGATCAGTGTCGCCACCGACTTGGTCAAAAACGGCACTTGCGAGGCCGTCGTCAGTGCCGGCAATACCGGCGCCGCCGTGGCCGCGGCGACCATCAAGCTGCGCACCTTGCCCGGCGTCGACCGCGCCGGCATCGCCTCCCCCTTTCCTAACGAACACGGCCTCTGCAATCTCATCGACGCCGGCGCCAACCCGGAGGCGAAGGCCCACCACCTTCTGCAATACGGCATCATGGGCTCGGTCTACGCCCAGCACGTCCTCGGCAGAACGTCGCCCAAGGTCGGGCTAATGTCGGTCGGCACCGAGGATGGCAAGGGCACCGATTTCACCCGCGAGGTGTTCGCCCTGCTCAAGGACAGCAATCTCAACTTCATCGGCAATATCGAAGGGCACGACCTCTTCGAAACCCACCTCGACGTCGTCGTCTGCGACGGCTTCACCGGCAACGTCGTGCTCAAGAGCTGCGAGGCCACAGCCAAGGCGCTCACCAAATGGGTGAAACGCGAGATGCAAAAAAACACGCTGCGCAAGATCGGTGCCCTGCTCGTCAAACCCGCCTTCAAGGCCGCCATGGCCAATGTCAGCTACGAAGAATACGGCGGCAGCCCGCTGCTCGGCACCAACGGCATCTGCATTATCGCCCACGGCGGAAGCTCCGCCTTGGCAATGAAGAACGCCATCCGCGTCGCCGCAGAATCCGTATCGCATCGAGTCGGCCCCCACATCGTCGAGGAAATCGCCAGAACAGAAGGCGCCGCGAAATCCGCTCGGTCTGTAGAGACCGTCGCCACCTAACATTACCATGCCCGATCCAACGAACAGCTTCGACTGCGCGGTAACCATCGCCGGCACCGGCAGTTACCTGCCCGAAAAGATCCTCACCAACGCCGATCTCGAAGTCCTGGTCGATACCTCGGACGAGTGGATCACCAGCCGCACCGGCATCCGTGAGCGCCGCATCGCCGCCGATGGCCAGACCACCAGCGACCTCGCCACCGAAGCCGCCAAGCGCGCCATGGAAGACGCCGGAGTCAGCGCCGAGGACATCGACCTCATCATCGTCGCCACCGTATCCCCCGACGCCTTCTTCCCGGCCACCGCCTGCTACGTGCAAAAGAACATCGGCGCCACCAACGCCATGAGCTTCGACATCTCGGCCGCCTGCTCGGGCTTCCTCTACGGAATCCAAATTTGCCGCCACTTCATCAATACCGGCCACCGTAAAACCGCGCTCGTCATCGGCGCAGAGAAACTCAGCAGCATGGTCGACTGGGAGGACAGAAACACCTGCATCCTGTTCGGCGACGGCGCGGGCGCAGCGATCCTCAAACGCGACGACACCGGCACCGCCGGTCGAAAAATCATCTCCTCCTCGCTCGGCAGCGACGGTCGCCAAACAGACATCCTGCACGTCCCCGGCGGCGGCTCCGCCTGCCCGATCACAGCCGACAACGTCGACCAAAAACTCAACACCATCCGCATGCAGGGGCGCGAAGTCTATAAGTACGCGGTCAACGCCATGCGCCGCGCTGTCGAAACCGTCCTCGATCAGGCCGGTCTCAAAGCCGATGACGTCGATATGCTCATCCCCCACCAGGCCAACCTGCGCATCATCGAGGCGATCACCGACCGCATGGGCATCCCTCATGAAAAAACTTTCGTCAACCTCGACAAATACGGCAACACCTCCGCCGCAGCCGTCGCCATCGCCCTCGACGAGGCCAACCACACCGGCGCCATCAAGTCAGGCGACAACGTCGTCCTCGTCGCCTTCGGCGCCGGCCTCACTTGGGCAAGTACGCTGGTGCGTTGGTGAGCTGCTGGTTGATTAGTTGATTGGTGAATTGGTTGATTTGGAATCCCCCCCAATCATCAAATCTCCCAATCATCTACTCCCAATGCCCCAATCCCCCAATCAACTAACAGACTCCCATTGCCACCTCGCGTCGCGGCAGTT
>QIKC01000171.1 GCA_003232855.1 Verrucomicrobiales bacterium | reverse complement strand
GGCAGGAGCCCGGGGGTGCCGAAGAGATTAAGGCGTTCTGTTCGACGAAATACGGTGTGACGTTCCCGATGGCGGCAAAGGTGGAGGTCGGTGGCAAGGGGGCGCACCCGCTTTATAAATTGCTCACGGGTGAGGCGACCAATCCGCGCTTTTTCGGCCCGGTGAAATGGAATTTCGAGAAATTTCTGATCGGTCGAGAGGGGCAGGTTTTGAACCGTTTCCGTACCAAGGTGGAGCCGACTTCAGAGCCGCTGGTCGAATGGATCGAGTGGGCTTTATCCGATGATGTTGCTCGCACCGCCGCGCGGGAAAAGGGGCAGGGGTCGCCGCCGCTGTTGGAATATCGCGGTCGGGAGATCGCTCGCACCATGCACTGGCAGGGGGCGTCGTGGTTGCTGCGCAAGATGCGCGAGGAGGAGGAGCGCGCGCAGGAAATGATCGATCAGTTGGGGCTGGAGGAGGGCATGGATGTGGCGGATATCGGCTCGGGGAACGGCTACCACACGCTGATGATGGCGCGGCGCATCGGCGGTGGCACGGCTTACGCGGTGGACATTCAGCCGGAGATGTTGCAGATGTTGGTGGAGCGTGCGGGGAAGGCGGGGCTCGAGAACATCGTTGCTGTGGAGAATAGCTATTGGGACGCGGAGCTGCCGGTGGCGGCGGTCGATCTGGCGCTTCTGGTGGACGTCTATCACGAGTTTTCGCACCCGGAACAAATGCTGGCCAGTATCCGCAAGTCGCTGCGTCCGGGCGGGCAAATTGTTTTGGTAGAGTTTCGCACGGAGGACAAAGAGGTGCCGATCAAGCCGGAGCACAAGATGACCAAGGCGCAGGTGATCAAGGAACTGACCGCTAACGGGTTCGAGCTCGTCCGCTCCTACGACGATCTCCCTTGGCAGCACATGCTGTTTTTCAAATTGTCCCCGGAGGGGAAAGTTTAGCAACGTGATAACCTATCAATATAACAAATAAAAAATATGACAAAAACACAGATAAAGAAAACCATCGTCGTCCTGGCCACAGGGCTCTTTTTTGCAATCCCTGCCGGAGCGGGGGAATGGGTCGACATGTTCGACGGGAAGACGCTGGAGGGCTGGAAGGTGAACACTGAAAACCCCGATACTTTTTCGGTCGAGGGCGGGACGATCAAAGTTTTCGGGCCGCGCACGCACCTGTTCTACGGCGCCGATGGCAATGCGAAGTTTAAGGATTTCGAGTTCGAGTGTGAGGTTAAGACCACCAAGGGGGCGAACGCGGGGATCTTTTTTCACACCAAATACCAAGACAACGGCTGGCCCGAGGTTGGCTACGAGGCGCAGGTCAACGCGACCCATTCGGACTGGCGTAAGACGGCCAGCATTTACAGTTTCAAAGATGTCAAAGAGGCGGGCCATCGCGACGACGTGTGGTTTACCTACAATATTAAGGTGAAGGGTAAGACGGTGACGGTGAGTATCGACGGCAAGGTGGTCAATGAATACACTGAGCCGGCCGATCATGCGGAGAAGACCAAGCGCTTCGGGGAGGGCACCATCGCGTTGCAGGGGCACGACCCGAAGAGTCTGATTTATTTCCGTAAGCTGCGCATTCGGACGATCGAATAGCGTCGTGGGGCGTGGAAGCGTCTGAAATCGTAGCCCTCGTAGCGCAGCCTAAAGGCTGCGCTACGGGGGATTTAGGTGTTTTTTGTTAAAGATGACTGAAATTCTTGATAAACTTGATATTTCATAGAAATTACGGGCATGTTTGCCCCTCAGAAAGAATGTCAGGAGAATTCCCCGTCGTGGCGGGGCGTGTTGTTATTGATGGTGGTGTCGTTCGGGTTGTCGGGGTGTGCGCTGTTCCGCAGTGATGATGGGGCGTCTGCGGAGGCGTATTCTCCGATCGACGGATCGGCGGGGGAAGCGCAGACCTTTGACAATGCCACGGAGGCGATTTTGGCGACTCGTTCCGAGTCGACCTCAGAGCGTGTTCGGGAGTTGGAGAAGCTTTTTACTAGTGGCGACTATGCGGCGTCGCTGAAGGCGGCTCGGGTTTTGGTGGCGTCGGCTGAGGCGGGTGGGGAGGAGCTCGATGCTGCGGTCTTTATCGAGGCGGCATCGCTTTACTATCTCGGTCAGCACGCAGAGGCGCAGGCGCCTTTGAATCGGCATCGCAGCGAATTCCCGCAGAGCCGCTACGCGGAGAGCAGTGAGTATTATGTTGCGAGCAATAGGGTGAAGCGGCGGCAGTGGCGTGCGGGGGCGGATGGGCTCGATGCGTTCGCCCGTCGTTATCCGGAGTCGCTGTTGATGGAGTTTGTCCTCTATGATTTGGCCTCGGCGCGTCATGCGTTGGGCGATTATGATCGTTGTCTGGAGCTGGCGCAGCGCATCGGTGACGAGTTCGTCTATTCGAAGATTATCGATCGCGCCGCGGTGTTGAAGGGCGATGTTTTGAAACGGCGGGGAGAGTTTGCGCAATCTGAGGCGGCGTTTTTGGCGGCGAAGAATGCGGCGGAGGCGGCTGATCATCCTCGGGTGGCGGCGCGCGCTCTGCGCTATTTGATTGAGGTGTCGGCGGCGCAGGGGCGTTGGAAGGATTCTGCCGCCTATTACGAAACTTTCTTCCGTAAGTATTCCGATAGCTCGCAGGCGCCTGCCGCGGCGCTGGCCGGGCTGGCGGTGATGAAGGAATTGGGCACGCTCGATGCGGGGCTCGACCGCATGGAGGCGGTGCTGGTATCGACGCCTGAGGGCGTGAGCGCGAGGGCGCACAATCGTGCTTTGAGATCCTATGCGGACTACTTTCGGGAGTTGCACGGGCCGGGGGCGCTGATGCGCCGCCTTGGTAATCTGTCGAGTTCTGGGCGTGGTAGCGAGCGGTTTCGCCAGCAGCTGATCATCGCCCGTCTCGAGGTATTGGAGAACCATTTCCCGGAGCGGGCGGCGGAGATTCGGGTGTTTTATGATGAGGTGCGCACGCGTATGGCGCGCCGGGATATGTCGGTGCCGACATTGTTGAAGATCGGTCGCCATGTGGCGAAGTCTGATTTGCGCGAGGGGGCGGTGTGGTTCCGTGAGGTGCTGGCGCGACCCGGCAGTGATTACAAGGCGGAGGCGGCGTTGGGTTTGGCGAAGGTGCTGGCGGCATCGAGTGATCCGGCGGAAATGGCGGAGGCGGCGGGGGAGTTTCGCAAGGTGGTCGAATCGTATGGCAGCCCGGCTTTGGAAGAGGAGGCGGTGTTAGGGTTGGCGCGGCTGGCGGTGCGGGGCGAGCGTTGGGCGGAGGCGCGCGATTACTGGGCCGCTTATGTGGCGAACGGGAATTGGCAATTGGCGCGGCAGGAGGCGGGGCGTGGATTCGAGACCGCGCGGCAGCGGGCGGGTGGTCTGCCGGCGTCGCCTCAGAAGGAGAAAGCGAAGCCGATCGCGCGGCAGCAAGCGGTCAGTGCGGCGCCCTCAGCTGCCACTCACACGGATGGCAGGCGTTTGATGCTGAAGGTGCGCCAGGCTGAGCGGATCGCGAATTCGGGGATGAAGGAGCAAGCTTACGAAATTCTCAAAAAGGTGATCGAAGATGGCTCGGCGATAGAGGAACCCGATGAGGCGACCGGCAAGGCGCTGCGGGCGGCGATCATTTTGAAAGAGAACCTCGGGCTCGAATTGGCCGGCGGCTGAGCGGATGTCCGCGATTGCAATGCGCGGCTTAGGCGACCATGTTCGCGCGTGTCTACTGCGCGCCAACCCAATTTCAAAACGGGCAACGAGAGCCTGATCAAGGTGTTGCCTGGCGCTTCGACGCGTTTGTGTGGCCTGTTGGAGAAGCAGGGGAAGGCGGCGTATGGCGCTCTGCGCGTGGCGGTGGTGGGCGGTGGGTGCTCGGGATTGCAGTACAAAATGGATTTGGTCGATGGGCCGGTCGACCGCGATATCATGGTGATTTCCGGCGGCGTGCGGGTGGTGATCGATCCGAAGAGCGCCCTGTTCGTGGCCGGCTCGGAGCTCGACTGGAGCGACGATTTGCAAAGCGGCGGCTTCAAGGTCGCTAACCCGAATGCCGAGGTCACTTGCTCGTGTGGCGAGAGCTTTGCCGCCTAGAGCGCGCCATGGGGGAGTCTATCGACCACTTCGAAGTGCTGGGCTTGCCGCGCGGCGCCGCTTTGGATGAGGAGGTGCTGCGTTTGGCTTTTCAGGCGCGGGGCAGGGTGACGCACCCGGACGCGGGCGGGGCGGGGGAGGTTTTCGAATCGGTGAATCGAGCCTATGTGGTGCTCGGTGATCCGGCTTCGCGCCTGCGTCATCTCTGCGAGCTGGAGTTCGGCGCTGGGCCGGATGCGACGGGGGCGGTCGATGCGGCGACGATGGGTTTGTTCGAGGCCGTGGGGGCGGCGATAGCGGGGGCGGACGCTTATCTGAGGCGGCTTGAGGCGGCGGGATCGGCTGTTGCCAAAGCGTTGTTAGCTGCCGAGGGGGTCGAAGTGCAGCGGGCGGTGATGGCTGCGGGCGGGCAGGTGCGGGCGCGGCGGGAGGAGGTTTTGGCGCGACTGCCGGGGATCGATCGGGAGCTGCGCGGTGACCGGGATTTGGCGCGGCAGGGGATCGGCGAATGTTACCGAGCCTTGGGTTTTCTCGGCAAGTGGGGCGTGCAGGTCGGCGAACGCATGGTCGCGCTGATATAGATTCGGCTGGCGCCGGCCACGGTTTGCTCCACCTTTGGCCAGATTTTTGACATCTATGGACGAGCGAATATTAGGCATCGATTTGGGAACCAGCAATTCGCTGGTCGGTGTCGTGGATTCGGGTTTCCCGATCTTGTTCGCCGATGCGGACGGCGCGCGGCTGACGCCTTCGGCGGTGTTTTACCCGGAGGGCGGCGGCGAGCCGTTGGTCGGTGCCGCCGCGTTGCGCATGCGGGTGTTGCAGCCGGGGCGCACTGTGGTCTCGGCCAAGCGGCACATGGGCGAGCGGGGCGCGCTGGCGGAATGCGAGCGGGCGAGTGGGCCGGAGCAGGTTTCGGCGGCGATTTTAACACGGCTCAAAGAGGTGGGCGAACGGGCGATGGGCGAGAATTTGGACAAGGCGGTGATCACCGTGCCGGCGTATTTTAACGATGCCCAACGCAGCGCCACCCGTCGCGCCGGGGAGATGGCGGGGCTGGAGGTGGTGCGGATTCTTAGTGAGCCGACTGCGGCGGCGCTGGCCTACGGCTTGGATAAGCTCGACGAGCGATCGAAGGTCGCGGTCTACGACCTCGGCGGCGGTACGTTTGACGTCTCGGTTTTGGAACTCAACGATGGCCTGTTCCAAGTGCTGGCGACAGATGGCGACACGCGTTTGGGCGGGGACGATTTGGACTCGGCGCTGGCCGCGAAACTGGCGGAGATGGCCGATGTCGGAGGGCTGGAAGCGACGTCGCCGGAGCTTGTCGCACGGTTTTTAGAAGCGGCCAGATCGGCCAAAGAGGCGCTCTCCGATGCTTGTTCGGTGCCGGTGTTGCTACCGTTTATCGATGGCGAAAAGGGTTTCGAAACCGAGCTGACGCGGGAGGAGTTCGAGGCGCTGGCGCGACCGGTTATCGATCGCACTCGCGTTCATTGCCGCCGCGCTCTGGCGGCGGCCGGGGTGACCGCCGACGAGTTGGACGCGGTAGTGTTAGTCGGCGGCAGCACGCGGGTGCCGCTGGTCAGGGAAACCGTGGCGGAGGTTTTTGGACAGGTTCCCGACACCTCGGCCAACCCCGACGAGGCGGTGGCCCTCGGGGCGGTGATTCAGGCGGGGGTGATGTCAGGGGCGATAAGGGACATCGTGTTGTTAGATGTGACACCGCTATCGCTGGGGGTCGAGACCTTCGGTGGCCTGATGAACGTCGTCATCCCGCGCAATACGACGATCCCGGTGGCGCGCGGCGAGCTGTTCACCAACGCCGTCGCCGGGCAGCGGACGATGAAAATTAGCGTTTTGCAAGGCGAGCGGGAAATGGCGCGCGACAACTGGTCGTTGGGCGAATTCGAGATCGACTTCGTCCCCGGCGCCAAGGGCAGCGCCCGCGTCGGCGTGCAGTTTTCGCTGGATGCGGACGGGATATTGAGCGTGTTGGCGCGCGATACGGCGACTGGTAGCGATCGCGTGTTGGAGATTCGCGACGCCGCGATCGATGTCGATGACGAGCGGGTGGGGCAGATGGTCGCGGAGTCGGTCGAGCACGCTTTCGAAGACATGAACGAGCGCCTCTGGACCGGGGCGAAACAGAAGAGCGAGGAGCTCCTGCCGGCGGTCGCGCAGGCCTTGGAGCTGGCCGGGGACGTGCTTGAGGATGCCGACGAACGGCAGATCGGCGCGGCGGTGGCGGCGGTGCAGGCGGCGTTGGAGGGCGGCGACCACGGCGAATTGAAACGGGCGAACGCCGCACTGGATCAGGCGACCGAGCAGCTGGCGGCACTGCTCGTCGAGCGCGCGTTAGAGGGTTAGAGCGGCGAACAAAAAAGCCTTCGGGTGCGCTTCTACGGCGTTTCGTCGGTTTCGCTGACGATCAGATCGCCATCGCAGGCCGGGCAGTGAACCGTTTCGTCGAGATAGCCCACTTTGAT
>QIKC01000209.1 GCA_003232855.1 Verrucomicrobiales bacterium | reverse complement strand
AGTGCCCAACTCACCAAGTTTCTTTCTAGAATTTGTAATCACAGGCAAGTCCCATAAATCATCATTCTCAGTCCATTTTTTACTAAGAATAACTTCAAATTCTCGTTCAGAATTTTGGGATATAATACGTCCAGACTTACCCATCCGATACATCGAACGCTTCATGCCAATCCCGTATATTCCTACAGTATCAGTTTTTTCTGGAGGACGATTTACATCTCGGCCGAACCTAAAAGCATATTCAATCAGGTCTTCAGGAATTCCTCCGCAATTGTCGACTAATGAAAACTCATTCTCATTAATCGTCAAACGAACCCATTTTCCAGTATACTTGTCTCCATTAGAAGATAGAGACAATGTTCGACTCGCGCCATCTATGGAATTATCTACAAGGTCAAAAATCGCACCTTCCAAGTCGATATCTTGAGTAAACAGATTAACGAAAAAATTCTTTGTCGGCTTTGCGGTCGTGGAGTCTAGCATAAATGATTTTAGGGTCGTTTGTTAATAATCACTTTAAGAATCGATTCAGACAGTAACGGGCTCACGCTATTACCTATTTGTCTAAAGCTATGCCACTTGGTGGCGTCAAATCTAAACCAATCTGGAAACCCTTGAAGGCGTGCGGCCTCTCGTGGCGTAATGACACGATTCTCGGTTGGATGCAGCGGTCGAACCGCTTGATAGCTCCCTCGATCACTCGCCGTCCCTGCCCTTAAAGTCGGGCAAAAACCTTTTCGATTCAATCTCGGCGCTCTCGAAACTTTATCAATCTTCCCTTCGGGCACTTGAGCAAACCGCTCGATGACTCTTGGCTGATGCACAGTGCCCAAGCATCCCGACACACGGCCTTCTGTTTTCAGCCGCTTCTTTGCCTCGGGATCACCCATTCCTGGAGGAATCACACCTGCAAGGCGCTTCCTGAAATAGCTCTTCGTATCAGGAAGTCGCACATTCCTCCAGCCCTGATCTTCTTTCTGCCACTGTTCATCAATTTTTCTAGGCAAGCCAACAAGCGCTTCTTCTACCGTCGTTTGTTCAACATCCTCAGAGGGAAGAAAGTCCGCCACATCAAAGCTGACGTCCGCTGACTTTAGAGTGCCAAGAAAGAATGCGCGTGTGCGCGTCGTTGGAGCACCGTAATCGGACGCACGTAATTTCATCGGCCCGATAATATCATAATCATCCGAGACAATCGCGAGCGCCTCATCCCGGATATCCTTATAATTTTCGCGAAGTAACCCCGGGACATTTTCGCAGACAAAGAACTGAGGCTTCAATTCTGCCACAATATCATAGAACCTGCGAAATAATTGATTTCTGGGATCATTCACATCATTCGAGCCCATAGAGCTAAACCCTTGGCACGGTGGCCCCCCGATGATCCCAGTCAGTTCGGATCGGTCTAAACCGATTCGTTCGAGAATTTCAGTTCCAGTGGTTTCACATAAATCCAACTGTAAGTGCTGTGATTTTTTGAAATTTCGACCATGTGCGGCAATTGCATGCTTATCGAAATCCACCCCCGCAACGACATCAAAGCCAGCACGAGCCGCCCCAAGCGAGAATCCGCCACACCCACAAAAAAGGTCAAGCACCTTTGGAGCCTTCAATTGCCATGAACTCTGAACATTAACCATAATTATAAGATCTATACTTCGGGGTCAGTCCTTGCAAATTGATATCAGCCCAAGCTTTATTCTCAGTTCCCGAGCTTCCTTGTCCCTTCTTTCCCGCATGCGCTTCACGGCACGCGAGACATTGGCGACGTGCCCCATCTGCAGTTTCTCCGCCACCCACGCATTGGCAACACATGTCTGCGATCTTACCAGCCATGCCAGGGCCTGCTTGCGGCTGTCGTTTTTCGCCGAGCGATTCAGTTGATCGGTGCGCAGTTCAAGCAGTTCCCTTCCCCTCGTAATCAGTCGCTGCGCCTCCCTCTCGTCCACTTCACGAACCGCCTCGCCACTGAGATTTTCTCGTTTCCGGCTTGGCTTCACCGGCTCCAGCCGATCAATCAGCCGATCTTGGAATGCCTCCGCACCCAGATAGCATTCAGACCTCACTTTTTCGTCTTTTTCCGAGAAGTCAGCTTCGCCTTGCCGAATTCCCTCCAACAACTTGCCGTAATCCCTGCGCCCGCAGCTTTCGTCCCGCAGGCCAAGTTCGCCCAGCACCCGTTCCACCTTCAGCCAGTCAGGACGCTTGGATTTCCAACCCAGATAAGCGGGCAGGCTGCTCCACGGATACTTGATCAGTGTTTTCCAATGCTTCCGTTTCCCTGATCCGATCATTCCCGCTCGCGCGAGGTTGAGGTGGATGTAGTTCGCCACGGTTCGGAAGTAACCGCCGACGCTTGCGGGGGCGATGTTCTGAGCACGATACCGCCCCTGAAGGAGGCATCATCAAATTCGATGCTCGGTTTTCTAGTCGTCGTCGATCATCCTGCTCGGTTTAGAGCGCCGAGTCAATATCAATTTGCAAGGGCTGACCCCGTTTAGACCCCGTTTCGGTATTTGTTGTGGGTTCGTTGCGTTGGGGGAAGGATCGGCGAGGGGGCGGGGCATTGTCGAAGCGACACAGGTGATGGTTTCGTGACATTGGCGGCGGGGTGCGCTTTGTGCTTTCGGCCCGTGCTCGCCGGGGCTAGGGTGGTTTCTTTCCTGCTATGTCGATTCCTTTTATTAACCGCGAGCTGAGCTGGCTGGAGTTTAATCAGCGGGTGCTGGATCAGGCATCGTCGTCGGCGTTGCCGCCGCTGGAGCGGCTGAAGTTCATTGCTATCTCGGCTTCTAATCTCGATGAGTTTTTTATGGTGCGGGTGGGCGGGCTGGAAATGTTGCGCGGTGCGGCGAAGCGTAGTCGCGACCCGGCCGGTCTGACGCCGGTGCAGCAGTTGAAGCTGATTCGCCAGCGGGTGGGGGTTATGTGTGGCGAGCAGTCGCGCTTGCTGAGTGAGGAAATTTTGCCGGCTCTGGCTAAGCGCGGCATCCGGCGCTTGCGCATGGACGATCTCAAGGCGGCGCAGGTGGATCACGTGGCAGAGATGTTCGAAGATTCTGTGCTGCCTATGCTGACGCCGTTGCGTATGCCGACGCCGGGCGGTGGCAAGGGCGAGGGGGCGGCAATCGTCCCCGGGGCGCAGATTTGTTGCCTGTGCGAGTTGGGTGGTGGCGATGATGGGCGTGCCGGACCGGTGCGCCATGTGCTACTACCGGTGCCGCCGTCTCTGCCGCGTTTTATCCCTCTGCCAGGCGCGAAAGGCTACCCGTTCGTGATGGTCGAAGACTTGGTTGCCGAGTTCGCTGCGCAGCTCTTTCCTGACGAGATGGTGCTGGGCTGCGGCCTCTTCCGTATGACGCGCAATGCCGATATCTCGCTGGAGGAGGAGGGCGCGCACGATCTGGCGAGGCAGATGGAGGACGTTCTGGCCGAGCGCAAGTCCAGCGCCTGCGTGCGGCTGGAGATCGCGGCTTCCTGTCCGCGGCGCATCGCCAATTACCTGCGTGAGACGCTCGGCGCGCGCACCGCCATGGTCTATTCGATCGATGGCTTCCTCGGCTTGGCCGACTTCATGGAGATCGCCTTGCTGCCGGGCTATCGCGATTTATCAATCGAGCCATGGAACCCGGTGATGCCGTCGGTTTGGCATCCTGGGGAGGATATTTTTGCCACGCTGGCTGCCGGCGATATGTTGCTCTATCACCCGTATGATAGCTACGAGCCGGTGATGGCGTTGATCGAGGGGGCGGCGGTCGATCCCGAAGTCACGGCGATTAAACAGACGCTCTACCGCACCGCTAAGCACAGCAGGGTGATCAGCGCCTTGATCCGCGCCGCCGAAAACGGCAAACAGGTGACGGTGGTGGTCGAACTGAAGGCGCGTTTTGACGAGGCGCGCAATCTCGAACGGGCGGATGAGTTGGAGCGAGTGGGGGTGCAAATCGTCTATGGGGTGAAGGGCTTGAAGACGCATTGCAAGGCGACCGTGGTGGTGCGGCGCGAGGCGGGGGGGCTGCGGCAGTATTCGCACTTCGGCACGGGTAATTACAACGAGGTGACGGCGCGCCTTTACACCGATGTCAGCTACCTGACCTCGCGGCGCTCATATGGCAGGGAGGCGGCGCGCCTGTTCAACGCGCTCACCGGCGGTGCCGGGCTCACCGCTATGAAAAATCTTTTTGCTGCGCCATTTTTTATGCGCGCGAAATTGTTAGACTTGATCGGCGCGGAGCGTGCGCTGGCCGAGGCTGGGGAGGAGGCGCGTATCGATATCAAGGTGAACAGTTTACAGGACGCGGAGATGATCGACGCTCTTTACGCTGCATCGCGCGCGGGCGTGCGGGTGCGCTTGAACGTGCGCGGCATTTGCTGCTTGCAGCCCGGGTTGAAAAAAATCAGTCGGCATATTGAGGTGGTGAGCATTATCGATCGCTATCTCGAGCACGCGCGCATCTACTCTTTTCACAACCGTGGCGAGCCGCTGGTGTTTATCTCCAGCGCCGACCTTATGGAGCGAAATCTCGACCGCCGCGTGGAATTGTTGGTGCGTGTTACCGACCGGCAGTGCCGCGAGCGGCTGGGCGAAATTTTGGAAATGGGCTTCCGTGACAACACGCAGGCTTATCGCATGGAGGAGGACGGCAGCTATCGGCGGCTGTCGCCGAAGAAGGGCAAACCTGCGTGCCGCTCCCAAGAGCGTTTTCAGCGTCGCGCCGAAAAATCGGGGCGCGAGCGCGGCGGTGTGGCGGGCGACGGCCGTTTCGTGCCGCACTTGCCGCCGGGACAGGCTGAGCCGGCGGCGAATTGATCCTTGGCATTGCCCGGCGGACAGGCTACACAGAAAGAGGATGGCTTCCAAATACAGTATCGGTTTTGACTTGGGCGGCACGAAAATGTTCGCGGTGGTATTCGATTCGAAGCTCAAGGAATTGGGTTCTGCTCGCGTGCCGACCGATGGCCACAAGGGGCAGAAGGACGGTCTGCGGCGCATTGTCGCCACTGCGGAGGACGCGCTGAAGAGCGCGGGCTTGAAGGCGAAGGATATCGACGCCTTCGGCATCGGTTGCCCGGGGGTGGTGGATTTTGAGAAGGGCGTGCTGTGCGGAGCGACCAATCTCGGCTGGGGGGACGTCGAGGTGGCGCGTTATATTAAATCGAAGCTCGGTGTGAAGGCCGCAGTGCTGAACGATGTCGATGCCGGCACCTATGCGGAGTACGCGATGGGCGCGGGGCGCGGGGCGCGCTCGCTGCTGGGCATCTTTCCCGGGACCGGGGTTGGCGGCGGCTTTGTTTACGAGGGCAAGATCCTGCGCGGCAAGTCCGCGTCGTGCATGGAGATCGGCAACTTGCGTCTGGCCGGGACCACTTTGGAGGGGAAGGCCGACGAGCCGGTGCGACTGGAGGCGCTGGCCGGGCGGCTGGGGGTCGCGGCGGCCTGCGCGACCGAGGCGGCGCGTGGCGGTGCGCCGTCGATCATGGAGCTGGCGGGGACGGATATCAAAGCGATCAAGAGCGGCGTCATCAAGAAGGCGATCGACGGCGGCGAGCGGGCGGTGGAGCGGATCATGCAACGCAGCATCGCTTACCTCGGGTTGGGTGTCTCGGCGGTGGTCGATTTGCTCGCCCCGGATATGATCGTGTTAGGCGGGGGGCTGGTGGAAAAAATGCCGCAAATTTACATCGACGGATTGCGCGAATCGATCAAGAAAAATGCCTCGCCAGCCCTAGCCGATGGGGTTGAGATCGTGGTGGCCGAACTCGGCGATCACGCGGTGGCCATCGGTGCGGCTGCTTACGCGCTGCGGCAGGGGCGCTAAATCGTGACAAGAGGCAGCGGTTACGGGTGCCTGTTTTTGAAGGTTAGCTCAGCGACTCCGGATTTGTCGAGGCCGCCTTTGCCGTCGGCCACCAGTTTGCTGAATTGGGCGCAGGTGGCGTCGTTGAGCGGGAGGGTGACGCCGGCTTCTGTGGCGAGGTCGGCGGCGATGCCGGAGTCCTTCGCCGCGTGTTCGGCGGTGAACCAGGCCTCGTGGTCGCGATCGATCATGTCTTCGGCGTCGGTCTCTAGGACGCGCGAGTTGGCGCCGGTTTGAGAGAACACGTCGCAGACCATCTTCAGGTCGAGCCCGAGCGCGTCTGCCAACCCGAGTCCCTCGGCGAGCCCGGCGGTGTTGATGTTCATGACCATGTTGACCAGGGCTTTGACCTGGGCGGCGCGACCGATGTCGCCGATGTATTTCAAATTGATGCTCATGTCTTCGAGCAGTGGTTTCTGCTGCTCGAAGAGTTCCTCTTTGCCGCCGATCATGAGGAAGAGTTTGCCCTCGCGCGCCTGCGGGATGCTGGAGGCCATGCAGCCTTCGAGCGCTCCGGCTCCGGCCGCCTCTGCAGCGTCGGCGACTTCCTTTTGGATGCCGGGTGAGAGGGTTGCGCAGTTGATGAAGGTCTTGCCAGTGGCGCCGGTGAGCAGGTTGTCGCCCTCGCCCATGAAGATGTTGCGCATGGCTGCGTCGTTGGTGACGACGGTGAAGATCACGTCCGCTGCGGCGGTGACGGCGGCCAGGGTCTCCGCGTGGG
>QIKC01000315.1 GCA_003232855.1 Verrucomicrobiales bacterium | reverse complement strand
GCCGTCAAGACAAGCAGCCCACGGGGTAAATATTTATCAGTTTGAGCGCCTTATTCATGTATTTTACACCTAAGCTTAGCTCGAACCCGTCCGCGCTGAAACAGCCATAGCCAATATCGCCCGACATGCCACATCCGCTTTCCAAACGACTCGTCGCCCACCTCGTCGCCGCCGCACTGCTCGCCGCCCTCTGCGGTTCTGCCAATGCAGACACCACCACTGCGGAGACGCGCGCCGTCCCGCCGGAACTAACACAGCGGCGCGCGCAGCTTGCCAGCTCCCTGCGCAAGCTGCTCGAACCACTGAACCGCAGCTACATCTCGGCGCTGAGAAAGGCCGAGCGGGAACTCGCCATCGCCGGCGACTACGAGGCGGCGATCGCCGCGCGCAACGAGCGGCAGGCGATCGCCAAAATCCTCATCGAATCCAAGGTGGACGGCCTGAACGAACCGGCGACAGATTCCGCGCTCCCCGATGCACCAGCAACCGAACTGACGGGCTCCTTCACCCTGAAAGCTAACGCTACCAAAGCCTCAGAAGGGGTCACGGTGATCGCCAAGGGGGCGACCGTCAACGCGGCAGGCGACACTCTCTCTTGGAAAATTCCCAAACAAATCTCGGGCGGGTTCGACGTCTCGATCACCTACAGCAGCACGGGCACGGCTTCGTTTTGGATCCGCGAGAGCTTCTTCCGCCTGAAGGGCGAAGTCGCGGCCGGACGATCGGTGACCGCCAAGCTCGGCACGCTCAAGATCACCACCGCAGCGAAGACCATCACCCTAGATGCCATCGACATCCCGGCGGAGGGAATCTTTATCGAAGCCCTCATATTCACCGAGAGCCCGGATTAAATTGTCATCGAAAAATGAACGATTCAGCCCCCGAGCGACGTAATTTGAGAGACCAATGATACCACGACCTCTCCGCCCCCAAGCCATCGCCGCCGCGATCGCCCTAGCCGCGTGCGCCCAAGTCTCGCTCGCCCAAACACCCGCCGCCCCGACCAAGAAACCGAGTGTGCGGATGTCGCCCGAACTGCTGCGCTACCGGGAGAAATTCGAGGCGGCGCTAACACAGCGGCTCGAACCAGCCAAAGACGCCTACACTGGAGGACTGAGGGAACTCGAACTGCAAAGAGCTCTCAGCGAGGACTACGAAGGCGCCCTACGGGCCAAATCGAAGCGGCTCGCAGTCGCCGAAGCAACCCGCGATGCTGGCGAGCGGGACGCCCCGGACAACATCACACTACCACTATCACAGGGAAGGCGCCACGGCAGTTCCATCCACTACGATTCCAAGCGCTCGGCGCTCACGGGTTTCTCCTCCCCAGGGCAATTCATCACTTGGGATGTCATGATGGTGAAACCGGGCATCTACCGCGTGCTGTTCACCTACGGATGCGGGAAAACAAAGATCGGCGCACCGGACAGCAAAGACAAAGACAATGACAACGACGGCCCAACGACGGGCGGCAGCTTCACCTTCGAAGAGGACACCAACCTCAACACTGGCGAGGATCGCTTGCTCCGGCACACCGTCTACCCCACCGGCGGTTGGGACAAATTGGTGACCCGGAACATCGGCCGCCTCCGTATCACCGGCACCACATCGACGCTCAAACTCACCACCCTCGAACCTCTCGCCGACGGCCTGATGGCGCTGAGATCGATCCGACTGATGCCCTATGTCGAACAGGGGTCGCCCGGCAACCCGTTGACCAAAGTGCGTCGCCAGTACAACGAAAAAATCACCGAGCTCGTCGCCGACGAATTCGAGCGATACATCGCTGACCTGAAAGATCTCGAAGAGCAGCTCGCCATCGCCGACCGGATCAGGGAGACATTGGCGGTGAAAGCCGAACGCACAAAATTCGAACGGCAGACGAAAGATCCCGCGAAAGCGACACGAAAAATCACCACCCCGCGCTAACTCGCCCCACCGCCGATGCGTCTATCCACACTGACCACCACCTTCGCGATCCTAACGCTGGCAATTTTTCCCGCCGCGTCTCAGGAGGCCGCGCGCACAATAATCCCCAGCCCGCAGGAAGATGCCGAAATACAGGCACTGGAGGACGAATACGCAACCGCGATCGTCGCCGTTCGCAGCGACTTAGGCGAAAAATATCTAAACGCCCTCAAGGAATTACAGGTCGCGTTCACCACCCGCAGACAGATCGAACAGGCGCTGCTAGTCAAAATAGAACGCGAGCGCATCACCGAAATTCTGAAAACCGCCCCACTCATCGACGCCCCATCCGCCGGCGCCCAGCCTCAGCACGCGGTGACCCTCGACATCTCCCTAGCGCATTGCAGCGGCGGCGCACGCTATGACGATGACCGCCGGGGCATTCGCAAGTGGGGCACCATCGGTGCCACTGCGCTATGGGATCTCGATGCAGAGATACCGCCGGGGCGCTACGAAATCATCCTCAGATACGCGACCGGGCCGAATGAGGGAGGGGCTTTCGAAGTATTCGCCGGTGGCGCCGATTCGGTGCAGGGGAGCATCGCCGCCGATCCCGATGCGGACTGGAGCACGCGGCGAAACATGCTCGCCGGCACAATCGTCATCGGACCGGACACCCGCACCTTCGCCATCACCTGCACTTCCTTGGAGAGAGCCTATCTCTGGATACTCTATGGAGTCACCCTCGCCCCCCCCGGCACTTGGGATCAGATGGAAAAATCCACAGCGGAAACCCTAACCGAACCACCTATCCCCTAATCACGTAACGCCGCCAATTAGGCATACATAATGTATCCATGAGAACAACTCCCACTATCGATCCTGACGCTGCCGATGCCCTCAAGAAACCATTTCGTGTGGTTCCCCACCGGGGCGGCTTCCGAGCAGGCGTTGATCATTTGATGCCTAACCGACTGGCCGACGATTTAGAGGCGGAGAATTTCGTGGCGGTGATGGCGAAGGAAAAGGAGTCGTGAGCATCCCGTGGGTTGTTTCCTGCGACTTCGTCCGCCCGGTCAGGGTGTCAGAGTTTGGACGTTATCTCTAAAAAAGTGAGACTTTGCTTAGCGAGCGAAAGCCGTTATCGTCGGATATGATTGTCGAAAATTACCCCGAACTGGATCGTCTGGACGCGGAGCAAAAGCTAATTCTGGCCGGGGAGCTTTGGAAGAGTGCGACAACCCCGGATGCAGATTCACCGGAGTTGTCGCTTGAAGCCATTCGAATGCTTGAAGAGCGTCTTACTCACTTCGAAAAAAATCCTGAAAGCGGAGTAAAATGGGACGATCTCCGGGATCGTAAATTAGCAAAATAATGGAGATCATTTGGACAGTCTCTGCAACGGAGGACTACCTTCGCGCTGAGACCAGTCGACCGGCCGAATTTTCTGCAGCCCTTGACGGCGCTCTTAGTTTGCTCAAAACGTTTCCAGAAATGGGAAGCAAGGTTCAGCATTCGTCAAGCCTGCGAAGACTTCTTGTTGGCAGAAAAAAGCGATACGGCCTCTACTATGGACTGACGGCCAAGCGGATTAGCGTGGTTGCTCTTGTTGAGCTTAGGCAGGATACGAACTCTATCGAGCGAATCATCCGCGAACGCCAACCATGAGCGAACTCCAAAGATAGGTTCGGGAGATAGCCCCGAACCTATTGGTTGTTGAACGAGCCCCTCGAGCTAGAGCGCCGCTTGTGACGTTCTATGCGTTTCCGATTTACGCCTCACCGTTAACGATTTACATCCCTGGACACTGTTTTCAGGAGCCTCGCTTGCGCTGTGCGGCGGCCTTGTGCCGAATCCTCTATGCCGAATCGCAAGGCGATTCGGCACAGGCCGGGCGCCTGACGGGAGTCAGCCAGCGGCGGATGAACGCGTGCGGCTGGAGGTGCATTACTTGGAGTCGTTTTTTCATAAGGCCGACGAGCATGACCACCTCGCCCCAACTTTTCAATCTACCAATCAAATGCCCCACCAAGAACCCACCGCACAGCGGCTCTGTTCAACAATCCGCTCTACTCGATCTCCGAAAATATCCTCACCACCCGCAGTGATCGGTTGTACCTTGAGCGCATGGCAAAGGGCTACGACCAGAACCAGCAGCGGCAACGGGCGTTGACGCTTTTCGGCAAAGACCTCACCCGTCGCTGCCGTTCGCACTGCGAGCTGTGCGCTTGTTCAGGAGAGCCGCTGGCGGTGTTCGAACTCCCCCCGGCTCCCGCCGAACCCGTGTTCGAGCGCTGCCTGTTCCTGTGCAAACGCTGCGCGGACGAGTTGGGCGGTGGCGTGATCGACCAGCCGGAACGCTGGCGCTGCCTCAACAACGCGGTGTGGAGCGAGGCGGCAGCCATCCAAGCCGGGGCGGTGATACTGCTTCGACGCTTGGCGCCAAAGCAGGTCTGGGCCGGGGAATTGCTCGACCAAGTCTTTCTCGAAGCCGAGGCCATCGATCTTCTCGGCGAAAGCTGAACCGGCTTCCGTGGCGGGGCTTTGCAAGCCGCATGCATCCGCGAATCGCCACGCCCTCTCGCAGAGGTCGGACGACGACGGGGAAAAAGGCCGTTGTGTGAGACGGCAGACGACTGCAAACCGTCGCTACGCTGGCTTGTCGCCTTCGGTCGCTTCTGGCGCGGGAGCATCCTCTACTGCCTTGGCGGCGGCGGCTGCTGCTTTCGCCGCGGCGGCTTCCTCGGCTGCTTTAGCGGCTTCGGCGGCGGCGGTATCTTTCGCTGCTTGCTCGGCGGCGACGGCGGCCTGTTGGGTGGCTTCCGCTTCGAATGCCGCAGCGGCGGCGGCGACGCTCGCCCCTACCATGGAACCTTTGATCTTTTTCCCGGCATGCTCCTTGAGGTTCGATGCACTCTTGCCGATACGGTCGCGCAGATAGTTCAGACGCGCGCGCCGCACTTTGCCCTGCTTAATAATCTCGACCTTCGCCACTCTCGGGGAGTGCAACGGGAATGTCCGCTCGACTCCCTCGCCGCTGGCGATCTTGCGCACGGTGAAGGACTCGTTGGAAAGCGTCCCCCTGCGACCGATGCAGATACCCGCGAAGAGCTGGATGCGCTCCTTGCCTCCCTCCAGCACCCGGCAGTGCACTTTGACGGTATCACCCACGTAAAACGGGGTAATCTTTATGTTCATCTGCTCGCGCTCAATCTTTCTGATGATGTCGGTAGCCATAGCGGTAAGTCTAAAAAAATATTCGAAGTTCTCCCCAACCAAAGTGGAAAAGGGCGGTATCGATAATGCCTTCAACGGGCTGGCGCAACCCCGATTTCAAGTGATTCTGACACCGGGCAATCGAGCCGATGCAGAGCCTGGTCGGAAGCCGGAATAAGCCCGGTGAAAGGCTTGGTCAAAGGTCTGATAAAAGGCTTGGCGAACGCCCCCCTTTCGGGGCGGCGGGTGGCGGAGTGGACGGGACTCGAACCCGCGACCTCCGGCGTGACAGGCCGGCGCTCTAACCAACTGAGCTACCACTCCGTGTGCCGCCAATTTGGAGCGCGAATCCTAGCCGGGGAGATTCCGCTGCGCAACCAAATTTATCGCGAACGAGAACATCGCCCAGTCACTAGCCAGATCCCTCTCGTTTTTTACAGCAATGTCGGGGAGGAATACCCGCTCCCTCCGGCGCAGATATCCACCAGTTGCCCGCACACTTCGGTCGCCACCAACACGCCGTCGGAGGGCAGTCCGGCGAATTCTCCGATCAGCACCGGCCAGTCATCGTGACTCTCCGGCCGACGTCCATGCGAGCCTTTTACCAGGGTCGCGTCGAGCGGGATCACGTCCATCAGCATCCGCATGCCGAGCTTCTTCTTTGCCAAACGCAGGCCCACCTTGAGTTTCGGGAATCGAATCGCCGGATCGAGAAACAGCTCGACGGGGTCATAACCGGGTTTGCGGTGAATGTCCACACAGCGGGCGAAGTCAGGAGCCAGCCGGTCGTCCTCCCAGTAGTAGTAGGTGAACCAACTACGCTCGTCGGCGACCGCCACCAGATCGCCCGAGCGCGGGTGCTCTAGCCCCACGCTCTGCCGCCACGAACCGGCGAGCACTTCCTCCACCCCCGCTGTCGCCGCCAACACCTCGGCGACTTCGTCGGCGATCGACGGGTCGTTGATGTAGATGTGCGCGATTTGGTGGTCGGCGATGGCGAAGGCCTTGCTGGCGCCGAGGTCCATCGTCTCGCGGCCGAGCTCGTCTTTGATCGCGATCCATCCGCGTTCGCGAAACACACGGTTGAGGTGAACCGGACGGTCCACCGCAGTGATCCCATACTCGGAGATCACCACGACGCTGATATCCCGCTTCGTGTAAAATGCTAACAGATCCCCAAAAAGCGCATCGATTTGACCGAGTTCCGCAGCGATATCGGGATGCTCGGGGCCGAGTTTCTGCAAAGGATAGTCGAGATGCGGCAGGTAGACTAGCGACAACGAAGGGCAGTGCCGCTCCTCAACCCACATCGCCGACTGGGCGATCCAGCGGCTGGAAGCGATACCCGCCATCGGCCCCCAGAAGGCGGGGAACGGGAACGGGCCGAGGGCTGCCTTCACCTTTTCGCGCAGATCCATCGGCTGAGTATAGACATCGAACACCTTGCGCCCGTCGGCGGGGTAGAGTGGTCGCGGGGTGATCGAAAAATCGGCGCTGGAGTACATGTTGTACCACCA
>QIKC01000228.1 GCA_003232855.1 Verrucomicrobiales bacterium | reverse complement strand
ATTATATCTGGTGCGGGTGGGGTATCGTAGCCCGTAGTTCGGGCAGATGTCGGGTTTCCCCTATCTTCGCGCATTAGCGCGGTCGCGGAGGGTTCGAGATCGTGCGGTTCACTGACGTTTGCCGCTGTGGTTGTAAGCTTCCGCGAAGGAGCGGATCGCTTTGCCGAGTGGGTTGTCAGGAAGTCCAAAGATGAGGTGCTCGAAGGTCACCCAGTTTAGGCGCAGCGTGGAAAGGCGGTGTTCGATGGAGTCCGGGTAGTTCCATCCCTTGGTATCGCGCCGAGGTTCCATCGCTTGGTCGCAGCGGTCGAACTCGGCGATGAGCGCTTCAGCGTTGACTCCTCCATCCGGCGATCTGTATTCGTTATACTTGTAGTGATAGAGTCGGGACTTTGGTTCCTGCTTGAAGACGGCTGGTGTGACAAGGGTGACCGTGCAACATGACGGCCTGTTCCCATTAGCGTCTTGGAAGGTGAGGGCGTTCTCGATTACCCGGGCGAGCTGGTTGCGTTGCTGGTGATGGGTCACGCTCTTAGAAATGTCCGAATACCACTTCATCTCGCAGAATGTGATATCGCTATAGCCACTATTCGAGTCATATTCGATGCCGAGCGTGCTTTCCTTTTCCCCTGTCGCTCGATTAGTAATGGCTCCGAAAGCGAAATCGAGGTTGGTGTTGCCTTCATTATGCCTCGGGGGATAGGGCAGAGCTTCCATCCAGATTGGGGATGCGCGAACATCCGCCTTTCCTGAAAGTTTCGCACAGAGTCGTTGGATCGATTTTTTACCTCCCGCCGCATAGCCACAGGCGATGAGGAAAGTCCAGATCTGCTCATCGTAGCATTCGAGATCCTTCGCCCTCGCGCCTGCTTCGGCCGCCTCGGATTTGTCGCAGAATGTTTTAAGGCGCGTGAGGAGATTTTCCCACTGGGCTTGGCTCATCCTGAGCCCGTCTTTGATAAAAATTTCGTGTTTGTTCTCTTCAATGAGTTCGTGGAGTTTCTGCATGATTTTCAGATCGAGGGTTCCCTGCCAGCATCAGCTTTTTGTGCCCATTTAGCCAAAAGCCTCGACTAGGCTCGACGCGCGTTAGCGCAGCAAGTTCCACGCGCTGATTAGGGCTTTGAGGCCGGCGCGCTCGATGGAGGGGTCGATGCCGCAGCCCCAGACTTGCTTTCCGGCTTCTTCCAGCTTCGTTTTCGAGCTGGATGTAGGCGGCGGAGTCGGCGGCGGAGCCGTCTTGCACGGCGTGTGAACGGTAGTCGCAGAGGCTGAAATCTTTGAGGCCGAGTGTGTCGAGGGCGTTGACGAAGGCGTTGATGGGGCCGTTGCCGACGCCGGTGCCATCGCGGGTCTCGCCGTGGTGCTCGACTTTGGCGCGGCAGCGCACGTTGCCTTTTTCAAGTTCGTGGTGGTCGAGTTCGTAGTCGCCGAGGGCGAGGGGTGTGCGCAGGTTGGCGAATTGGGCGAGGAAGGCGTCGCGGATTTCGGTGTTGGAGAGTTCGCGGCCGAGCTGGTCGGCGAGTTGGTAGATGCGCGTGCCGACCTGGGCTTGCATCGTTTTGGGTAAATCGAAGCCGTATTCGCGGTCGAGGATGTAGGCGATGCCGCCTTTGCCGCTCTGGCTATTAATGCGGATGATGGCTTCGTAGGTGCAGCCGATGTCCTGCGGATCGATGGTGAGGTAGGGGACTTGCCACGTTTCTGCGGGGTCGTCGCCGCGCAGGTCGAAGCCTTTTTTGATGGCGTCTTGGTGGCTGCCGGAGAAGGCGGTGAACACTAAATCGCCGCCGTAGGGGTGGCGATCCGGGACGCTCATGCGGGTGCAGCGTTCGTAGGTTTCTCGGGCGGCGGGGAGGTCGGAGAAGTCGAGCCCGGTGTCGATGCCGTGGCTGTTCATGTTGAGGGCGACGGTGCAGAGGTCGAGGTTGCCGGTGCGCTCGCCGTTGCCAAAGAGGGTGCCTTCGACGCGGTCGGCGCCGGCCAGTAGACCGAGCTCGGTGGCGGCGGTGCCGGTGCCGCGGTCGTTGTGGGTGTGTAGGCTGATTTGCACGCAGTCTCGGGTTTTGACGTTGCGGCAGAACCATTCGATTTGGTCGGCGTGGATGTTCGGGGTGGCCCATTCGACGGTGGCCGGCAGGTTGAGGATGAGCGGGCGTTCGGGGGTCGGTCCCCAGACGTCCATGACGCCTTCGCAGGTCTCTAGGGCGAACTCCAGTTCGGTGTCGCTGAAACTTTCCGGCGAGTATTCGAGATCGATTTGGGTGGAGGGCACGGAGGGCGCCATCTCTTTGATTAGGGCGGCGCCGGTTACGGCCATGTCGCGGATTTTTTCTTTGCTGGCGCCGCCGAAGGTGACGCGTCGTTGCAGTGGGGAGGTGGAGTTGTAGAGGTGGACGATGGCGCGTGGCAGGCCGTCGATGGCCTCAAAGGTACGGCGGATGAGGTGCTCGCGCGCTTGCACCAAGCATTGCAGTTGGACGTCGGCGGGGACGAGGCGCTCGTCGACCAGCTTGCGCACGAAGTCGAACTCGGTGTCGGAGGCGGAGGGGAAACCGATCTCGATTTGCTTGAAGCCGATGCTGACGAGCAGCTCGAAGAGTTCGAGCTTCTGCGAGATGTTCATCGGGATGGCCAGCGCCTGATTGCCGTCGCGCAGGTCGACGCTGCACCAGATCGGCGCGCGGGTGATGGTGTTGTCCGGCCAGCGGCGGTCTGTGAGGCCGACGGGCGGGAAGGGGCGATATTTCTGTAAGCTATGCGGTTTCATGGCGAGCTGCCTTTTGGAAAAGGAACTAAAGGCCGACCCGGCGGTGGCGACGGCGCAGGATGAGCCATAGGCCGATGAAGGGCAACACGTAGAAAAAGGCGGACTGCGGAACCTCTGGGGTGCCCGAACCGGGGGCGGGTTGCGGCAGGGGCAGCGAACCGGTGTGGTGGGCGTCCGGGTTAAAGGCGTCGGCGCCGGGGCCTAGCGTGGGCGCTGGCTCCTCGGGATCTGGCACCGCGCTGACGAGCGCTAGCGAGAATGCTAGCGAGGCGATGAAAAATGTGAATTTGGCGAGAGACATCGGGGATCGACGTTGGCACTCCGTCGGGTATATTCGAGGGGAAATACGCTGAGCCGGAGGGGGCGCTATAATAAGGCGCGCACGGATATTTCAAAGAACTAGTTTTATGACGGTGGCAAGCGCACGACATCTCCGATGGCTGACGAACTGATACTTAACCGCGCGCATTACACGCGGGTGCTGAGCGAGGTAGTGCCCTCGGCGAAGCGCTTTCTATGGATCGCGACGGCGGATCTGAAGGATCTGCACGTGGCTGGGCCGGGGCGCCGGTTCGTGCCCTTTGTCGGGGTGTTGGCGGGTTTGGTCGCGGAGGGGGTCGAGGTTCGTCTGATTCACGCCAAGGAGCCCGGGCCGCGCTTTCGCGCCGACTTCGACCGTTTCCCGGAATTGGTCGAGGGTGATGGTTTCGAGCGCATTCTTTGCCCGCGCATGCACATGAAGGTGATCATTGTCGATGGGCGCATCGCCTATCTCGGCTCGGCGAATTTGACCGGAGCGGGTATTGGTTCGAAGAGCGAACACCGGCGTAACTTCGAAGCCGGTTGGCTGACCGACGATGCCGATAAAGTGGCCGAGCTGATGGAGTTTTTCGACACTTTTTACCTCGGCGACCACTGCGTGAAGTGTGGCCGCCGCGAATTCTGTCCCGACCCCATCGTTTAGGCCTCCGAAAAAAAGTGTCCCATATGGGACACTTTTTTTCGGGAGGGGGGCAGTGCCTGGCACCATTGGAGGCTGTTCGAGACTCCGGCTCTGGGAACGTCGGATTGACCCCACGACTGATTCCAGGATGTGACCTCGTTGAGGGTGAGATTTTCGGAACGGCTCCTATCCTGAATATCCTGTCTATTGATGTTCTATTTTGGTTTCGAGCGACCTCCCCGATTCTCAGGAATTTGGCTGGCGTCAGGACATCTAAATTCAAAACCTCCAGGTGGGAACACTCATTCCTGAAGCGCCCTAAGACGGAAGAGGGCGGAGCCGCCCGGGGCGCCCGGAACCCAAAGCTCGATGCTGCGCACGGAGCCGAGCGGGCTGTCCGAAAGCAGGAAGGAGGGCGCACCCGGAGGTGGCGAAACGCTGTGGAAGACCGACGTCCAAATCGCGGCGTCCGGGCTCCATTCGGCCTGCAGCGAAACGTCGTCGCGATCAGTTCGGAAATCGAACTGGAGCGCGGGGAAATGGTCGCCGGCCACGTAGTCGAACACCCTCATGGCTGCGGCGCTATCCGAGGCTGCCGGGTCGAGGTCGAGCTTGTACTCGAGGCCGTTCGGTGTGTCGTCGGCGTCGCTGTTGCCGGAAAATTCCAAATCTGCACCGGGCGCGGCACCGGCGAGGATCCAGTCGCTATATCCCGATGACTCGAAAGCGCCGATGTCGATGGCCGCACCGCTCGCTCGCGGCCACCCGCGCTGATCCGTGCCCCCGAGCACACCGGGCAGGGGCGCCCCCGAATTTCTCGCCGCACTACTGGGAGCGAGCGCGTGGGTTAGGGAGAACCCGCCGTTGTCCTGGAGCGGGCCGAGATCGGGGTCCACGCCGTGCTGATCCCCGGGCCCGGTCGGCAGCTCGTTGCCCGTTTCGATATTCGCCCCGCCGGAGAGCAGGATGCTGGCGATGTCCGCCGCGTAGTTGTCCTCGCTGCCGGAATTCAGGTTGGCCGCCAAAATCGTGTGGGTCATGAAGAGGGGGGAGCCGCTTAGCTGGATGCCACCAGAGCCGTTGCCGGCGGTGTTATTGGCGATGGTGCAGTGTTCGATGCGGAACACGCCGCCGGCATTGGCGAGGATGGCTCCTCCTTGGTTCGCACCGGCGCTATTGTCACTAAAGGTACACTGCTCGATGTGGAGGAAGCTGCCAGCGTGCAGGATCCCGCCGCCGCCGCCTGCCGCTTGATTTCCATAGATGGCCGCGCGGGTCAGCAGCAGCTTGCCCAGGCTGCGGATGGCACCGCCGGCCAGCGATGCATTGCCCCCGGTACACGACAGCGCGTGCATCGACAACGACCCGCCGCCCTGCACGTTCAAACAGCGGCTAGAGCCACCGTTGCGGTCGATCGTGACGCCGCGCGGGAGGCCCGTCGCATCGATCATCACCGCCTTGCCACCGTATTGGATCTGGCTGTTAATGATCAAGGTCGCCTTGTCCAACGCGGGATCGAAGAGGACACGTCCGCCGTTCGGGCAGTCGCGCACCGCCTCGCGCAGGGAGACGAACGCCCCTGCCGGGTTGTTGTTTTGATCGGCTGCGGTGTTCACGATCAGCGGCGAAAAACATTCCACCGCGCCGATGTCTGGCACGAAGCTGACCACACGGGAGAAGCCGCGCTGGTCGGTATCCGGCACTCCCAGTTGGGCGCTGAACACTGGGTCGCCGCCATCGATGGCGGCGCTCTCCGCTAACGGCGCATAGGTCGGCGATGGCCCGCCGTGCCAACCCAGCGGGCTGAGTTGGGGCGCGGTGTTCACCTTGTCGGCGTTCTCGTTGAGATCCGACACGTCGAAAATACCCTCGTCGTTATCGGAAAGGTTGGCTCCCCGGGACAGCCCGCCCGTCACATTCATTAGGGCGCCCGCGCTCTCGTTGCTGGCGGCGATGGTGTGGTAGTAGCGCGCCTGCCCCCAGTCCCCCGCCAACCCGCCGCCACCGGTGTTCCGATAGACGGTCGAGAAATTCACGTCCACCGGTCCGCCGCCGAGCCAAATCCCGCCACCCTGACCGAAGCTTTCGTTGTCGCCGATGGTAGTGGATGAGATCAACGACACCCCGAAGAGCGAACCGATCCTCATGCCGCCACCAGCGCCACCGGCGGCACGGTTGCGGGTAATGGCGCTGCGTTCGATAGAGATTTGCCCGTTGTTTCCCATCCAGACCGCGCCGCCCTGGTTGGCGGAGTTATCGTGCAGCCAGCTATCGGTGAGGGTCAGCGAGCCCCCTTCACCCATCAGGATGCCGCCGCCGAACACCGCTTCGCAATCGTAGATCTGGCAGGATTTCAGGATCACGATGGCATTGGAAGCGGCGGACACTGCGGCTCCGTCCAGCGATCCCGCATCCAGCCCGGAGAATGTGCAATTTTCCGCCGTGAGCACCGCTTGATCACCCAGTACCAGAGCCCGGCGAAGCCCGGAAAACGCCACCTTGCGCAGCGTCAGCGATTGGTTGGGCGAAAGCGTTATGCCATCGACCCCACTGCCGCCGGAGATTTTGATCCCCGCAGGCAGGTCGGTAGCGTTGACCACCGTCGAACTACTAAGGGATAGCTCCCCCAAGCTGAGGTTGATGGTCTGGCCATTGAGGGAAGCATCAAAGGTGATTTCGCCGCCTGCTGGGACTTCTAACAAAGCCTCGCGCAAGGACAGGCCGGAGCCCGGGGTGGACAACTCGTCTACCACCGTCGTCACCACGGGGACCACCGACTCGCCGCGTTCGACCGCGCCGATATCGGTGCGCGCGCTGCCCGCCAGGCTGCCGTCCACCACGCGCGGCAGGCCGCGCTGGTCTGTGATGGCACCGCTGAAGGCCGGGTCGCCGCCATCGACACAGGGAGAAGTGCGCAGCGGCATCATGGTGCGCGTGCGCCCGCCATTGTAGGCTAGGGGATCCAACAGCGGGTCCGTCGAGAAGGTATTGTTGATCGGCGAAAAACTCGGCTCGGCACCGGAGAAGAGGTTGTAACGCGAAATTCCAAAAAGCACGTCCGAATCGATGAAACGAGAGGAGGGGGCACCGCCGGCGAAGATGCAGTTGTTGAAAGACGCCAAAAGCTGTCCCGGTGTGGCGTCGATGAGTTCTTCATTGTTCGTTCGAACAAAAGTACTGTGATCCGCGTTCAAGTTCGACCCGGAAGAAAATCCGAAAAAGAGGATCTTGCTGTCGATCAGGGTATTGTTCGTGAAATCGACGGATGAGAAAGCCCCAAACACATCGAGGAGCACCCAGTCGTCATCCGGCAGGTTGTTGACGACGGTACACCCGGCGAAGCTCGCGTCGCCCGAACCCAACAAAAAGGCGGAGAGGTTGCCCGGGCGGCCGGGGCCGCGGGTGAACTCACACTGCTCTACCGCGATGGAGGAAATAAAACTGAAACCAACAGAACTCCCGACTATCCGCTCATTGTCATCAAACTGGCTGCGGAGCAGGGTGACTACGCCCTGCGATCCGTTGTCGAAACCGATCAAATCCCCCAGCGTGTCGCTCACCGTGCAATCTCTCATGCTGAAGTCGTTTTGGATGGTCTCGAAACGGAAAGCCCCGTTCGTCCCGCTGATCCGGCAATCTCGCAGGTGAGTCTCCACCCGCGTATCTTGTAGGTTTTCGAGCCTATCCCCCCAGAGATCATCACAATTCATGACGACGATACGATGTCCGGACCCCGTGGTGTTGCGTAGGAATTCGCAGTGGCTGAAGAGCACTGTGCTGGTGTCATTGATATGGATCAATGCGTCTCCGCCGCCGCCGGAAAAGGTCACATTGTTAAAACAGAAATAGGGTGGCGCCACGCGGAAGCCGAAAACCCCGAGCTGTTCCTGGTTCGCGTAGGGGAGATACCCGATGATGGGTTCCAAGTTGTCCGTTTGAAATGCAATGCCGTCCGGCAGGTTGCTGGCATCAATGATCAGTGCTTTTTTCCCGCTTTCCTGATACCTCATCGTGGCCGTCAAATCGATCACCCGGCCATTCTTGCCAGACAAAAATGCACCTAAAGCGAGCTGTGAGGACGACGAAATAACGGTGCCCTCTAGGTTGAATCGGACGGCGAGCTCCGCGCTCAGGTTGTCGTTCGTCGCACATGGCAGCCCTAGCAATGTCCCGCGCGAAGCGTAGAGGCTGCCAAAGCTTCCCGCCTGCGTGCCGATGGTGTAGCTCGCCCCCGGGTTCGGATTGCCGTTCCTGTATTGGGTGATGATGTTGCCGTTGTCGAAAACGAGCACCTGAAAGCTGAATTCGCTCCCGCCATCCTCACGAATCACCCGCTGCCACTGGAAGACGTGCACCCCACCATCGTGGTCGCCGTGGGGACTTTGGTGAAAGTATTGATAGAACACGCCAGCATTGTTTCGGAATTCGTCGTCCTGGAGCTTCAGGTCGGCATGGTAGCCGTAGATGCGCGCGAAGGTGTCGCTCATCTCCGTCGTCGATTCCGGCAGCACGCAGACGGGCGAGGTGTCGGTGCCCGTCCCGGGCTCGCCCTGGATATATCCCTCCACGCTCACGGTGATGGAACGGGTGCCATCGGGATCGCTATCACCGCCATAGGCGAAGCCGTGGATGATGATGGGCACCTCCGGCTCGAAACTTACCCCTCCGGAACTGCTGCTGTCGATCAGCTCCTGGCCGGTGAATTTGATATCGATCCACTGGTAGGTCGGGCCGCCCGGATCATTCGAATCCTTGACGGTGTAGTCGGTGCTGCCTTGAGCCACTTGCGCAAGCAAGGTCAGGAGGACAAAGGCGAACAACCGAAACGGAGTAGGGAGGCGTAGTGTCTTCATGACGTCATCAGGGTTTTATCACCATATCGACCGACCGAGCACCTAAAAGATAGGTTTTTCCCGGGTCTCCACAACCAAAATTTGGGACAGCTAGCCTGCCAACGCCTACCGCGCAAACGAGCAGAACAGGTGACAAGTAATTGCAAAGCGATGAAGTGGCCGAGCTGATGGAGTTTTTCGATACTTTCTACCTCGGCGACCACTGCGTGAAGTGTGGCCGCCGCGAATTCTGCCCCGACCCCATCGTTTAGGCCTCCGAAAAAAAAGTGTCCCATATGGGACACTTTTTTTTCGGGAGGGGGCAGGGGTGTGTTGTTGTGGGGTGCTGCAGGAGTGGCGGCTATTTTGCGCTGATGGAGATGGTCGTGGTGGCGGTGTTGAGGCTGGGGCCGGAGGCGGCGACCAAGATTTCGCCGGCGGAGAGGGGAGCGGTGAGCGTGAAGACCACCACGCCTTCGGCGTCGGTTTCCGCGATGGTGTAGAGTTCGTCCGCTTTCCAAAGACAGACCGTGCAACCGGGGGTGGCGGTGGTGATTTGGATCGACTTGGTCGTGGTGTCGATTTTTTCTGGGGCGTGTAACGGGATCGGTTTCGGGTCGGCGGCGCGCATGTCGAGGGTGGGGTCGCCGAGTAGGTTGAGCTCGGAGATGCAGAGGTGAAAGCCGGGGCTCTGCCGCGCGTCTTTGATCATGTCGGCCTTGGCGCGCATCAGTGCCTGGCCGGTGGTGTCGCCATCGCCGAGCCCGTATTGCCAATACCGGGTTATGGTCATGGTGGTGCCGTCGAGTTTGCCCTCGGTGATCATTAGGTGGAAGTCGGAGTATTGGTGGAAGTGGGGTTTGCCGGTGCGTATCGGCGCGACGATGGCGACGGAGCCGGCGCCGGGCTGGCGGATCATGGATTCGACGATGGATGGGTCGGTGGCGCTGTCGTATTCGCCGGTGTTGCAGGAGACGGTGGTGATCAGTGGGTAGGCGCCGTTGTTGGTCAACTGATTGATATTTTCGGCGGTGAAGTACGATTCTTCGAGCACCCAGGCGGGCAGGTGGCCGTGTCCGTGGATGTGTAGCTTGCCGGTTTTGCGGTCGTTGAATAGGGCGACTAGATGCTCGGCGCTGAGATCGTGGCTGCCCGGTTTACCGGGTTGGTCCCAGGGGGTTTCTGTATTGAAAAAACGGCCAACCGTACCGTTTTTCCACACTTTTGAAACGTAGTCGTCCCAACTGCGGCGCACCTTCGGGTAGGCAGGGCTGTCGGTGCAGGTGTAGATCATCGCGGTGGCGAAGTCGGTGGTCGGGTAGCGTGATTCGTAGGCGATGACTTTGTCGGTGAAGGCGGCGACGTCGGTGGGGGTGCGCACCGGGGCGCGGCCGAGTCCGACGCGCCCGTCGGGGTAGGTGATGGCCTGGCGGTCGTCTTCCCACTCGCCGTAGATGCCGTCGCCGTCGGCGTCCCAATCGGTGGGGCTGAGATAGACGATGTCGGTGGGGATGCCCTTTGGCTCCATGGCGTGGATGGTGGTGTGGCCGCCGGGGACGAGGCCGTGGGGCAGGCAGTCACCGCCGAGCAGCACCCAACGGGTGCCGGAGTTTTCGATGTGGTGGCGTACGCAGCGGCG
>QIKC01000372.1 GCA_003232855.1 Verrucomicrobiales bacterium | reverse complement strand
CAAAACAGCGTCGGAAAACCGAGTTGGCGCATCAACGGCTGCGCGAATTCGTAAAAAGTATCCGACAGGATCACCACCTGGCAGCGCTCGCGCAGCCAATCGAGAAACGCCCCCGCCCCCTGCATCGGCCCCATTTTGGCGATAACCGCCTGAATGTCGCCGATCTTGAGGCCGTTGCTCTCGCAAATATCCAGCCGCTGGCGCATCAGCTGCGAATAATCCGGCACGTCGCGGGTGGTGGCGCGCAGCGCATCAATACCGGTGCGCTCGGCAACGTCGATCCAAATTTCAGGGACAAGAACCCCTTCGAGGTCGAGACAAGCAATGGTATTCATAAGAAAACGTGGAAAATCGTGGCGACCGACACTACACCAAAATATCATGAACTACGCGAGATTTTTCGACGCCGATACGGCTATCATCAATACCTAACAAACACAGATACCACATAGTGGCGCACAAATCACGAACGTGAACACCCCCTCCTTCACCCTCCCCCATTCGCGAAAATTCGCGTCCATTCGCGGGCAACTCCCCTTCAGGAATACCTAACGTCCTTATTCGGCTCCAGCTCGTAGACCATCTCCAGCCGTTCGCGGGTATTCGGTTTAATCACCTCCTCGACGAACTTCACTTGGTTCGGATCATCGCGGTACATCGCCAGTTTCTCTAACGATTCCACATCGACCGAATAAAAATACGGGTAGGCGTTGTCGTTCTCGATTCGCTTGCCCGCCCGCACTTGTAAAACCTCCGGAATCTTCAGCAGCTGAATGCGTGCCTTCCGCGCCAGCTCCTCCAACCTCTCCTGAGTGACGTGAGCCTGTAATTTACAAAGTACGACGAGATGAACCATGGGGGATTGGATAATTGGATAATTGGGGGATTAGAAAATTTGGGGATGCGTTCGAACTCGGATCCACCCATTGACCAATCAGCTCTTCCAAGTCAGAGCGCCCTTCTTCAGCGCATAGAGGTAGGCGACCAACAGAATGCCAACGAAGCCGGCCATGCTCCAGAACACCATCGCCCCCTGTCCCCGCGCGAGGAAGTCGGTGAAAGTCACCGCCCAAGGGTACATAAAGACGACTTCGATATCGAAGATGACGAAGAGCATCGCCACCAGATAGAATTTCACACTGAAACGCGGTTGCGACTCCCCGACCGGCAGCATCCCACACTCATAGGCCGAATCCTTGATCGCGTTGCGGCGCGCACTCTTGCCCAAAACGACGCTCAACAGCAGGGTGCCCACCGCGAAACCGGTGACGATGGCAAACTGCAATAGGACGGGAAAATATTCTTCGAGCATGGACGGGTAAGACCGCGTGAAGCTCGACCCTTTGCTCGCACGTTCAAGGCGAAAAACCCATGAAAAAAATTGCCCGCGAAGGCCGCGAAGGACACGAAGGTTCTGATTTTGATGAGCAAAGAACGCCTAAAAGTGGGCGCCAGCCGTCATCGCGTGGCCGCCCGTTCCGCTACCGCGTCCCCATGCCGCGCATTCACCGCCTGCGAACTTCGCGTCCCTTCGCGCCCTTCGCGGGCAAAAAAATCCCTCCGCGGGTCAACTCCCCCCCGGAAACGCAATCAGGGCCGCCTTCCGGCGACCCTGATCGAAATTTTGGGTATCTGTTCTATCGACGAATCGAAACGACAGTTACGACTGCTGTGCCTGCTGCGCAGCAACGTAAGCACTGGACGCTTTCTCAATGCCGTCCAGCCCCTTATAAGTCTTGCCCTTTTTCTCGACAAGACCTCGGGTAACAAGGTTCTGAAGTTTCTCGTAAGCACGGAGGCGAAGCATTTCTTCGCCGCCACTTACGGCGTTCTTCGCCTTGAGGTTCTCATAGACGCGCTCAAACAGACCATTAAATAGGTATGCCTCGTCGTCCTGTAGAACAACAACGAGTTCGTCTGTCACGTGATCAGGGATTCTTCGGGAAAATCGAGTTCTGCGAGTTGGTGTAGCCATAGGTGCGCACTATATCACAGGCGCGTCACATTACCACGGATTTCAGCTATAATTGACCACTAATTTGGGAATTACCCCCTTTTGCTAAAATTTCCATAATTATTTGACCTAATTTCTAACAAATTTTCCCCCTTCCCTTCCGGGAAATTGAATATTTAATCCGACTGAAATGCCCCGACTACCCGAATACCCTCACTGGTGAGTTCAAAAATCTCCGGACTTCCCGGATAAGTGGCGTCTTTGTAGAGATCGGCCAGCACAGCATGGTATTCGGGCATTTTGCCGGCCAGTTTGGGGAAAACGAGAATCGTATAGCGATTGGGAACGGCGATCAGCAGGTTTTCGCCCAAAGTATCAGCAAATAGCGATTTGAATCCGGGAGCGATGATCACCGAGGCGGTCAGCGGATGCTCTGCCTGCAAAATCGCATATTCGATGACTTTATCGGCTCCGCGGCGATAGCTGGGCTTGAGCGTCTTCAGGTGCGCGGCGATCGCCGCCTGTCCTTTCTCGAAAAACTCCTTCCAGCCGCCGGGAAAGGCCATCCGAAATTCGTCGCGGCTATAATGACGCACTCCTAATTTTCCTGGGCGAGCAGCACTATAGACCGTGCGCCGCGCCCCGGGTATCATCACGAACACCTCAGAACGCAAAGAACGCGGCTCGATAAGCAACAGATGCTGCGGCGGAGCGGGCTCGGCCACCTGCCGCCCTCCTTCGCCATCTTCAGCAACCACCTCACCCTGCCAAACCGACAACAGGACGACGAGCAGCCCAACAGAAAACAGGCGACGGGGGAGGCGATCAGTAAACATCAGCACGCCGTCACCTTCCCCCCGCTGCCGGTGGCGATCAACCCCCGCTTCCCCCGTTGACCACCGCCCCTCCCCCGTTGACTATCCCCGACGATGATCACTTTTCTCGACGGCGTCCTCGCCGACAGTTTACCCGGTCGCCTTACCATCGACGTCGGCGGTGTCGGCTACGAGGTATTGGTACCACTCTCAACCAGCGATAGCCTACCCGCAGCGGGCGGGAAATTGCGCCTGCTCACCCACTTCCACGTTCGCGAACAAGAGCAAACACTCTACGGCTTCCGCACCGACGCCGAGCGCGATTTGTTCCGCCTACTGATCGACCGCGTCTCCGGGATCGGACCAAAACTCAGCCTAGCAGTGCTCAGCGGAATGGCGGTCGCCGATTTCAAGAACGCCGTGATCGGCGGCGACATCGCCACGCTATCGCGAATCAAAGGGCTCGGCAAAAAAACCGCCGAACGCATCGTTTTGGAACTGAAGGACAAGGTCGGCGTCACCGCCGCATGGCAGGTGGCCAACGAAGGTGCGACAGCCGGCGGCGGCGCGATAAACGATGCCGTGCTGGCGCTCATCTCGCTCGGTTACAAGCAAGCGGACGCGCTCAAAACGGTGCAGAAAATCACCGCGGCGGAAGAGGGCGAACCGGATGCGGACGAGCTAATCCGCATCGCGCTGCGCGGAATGAAATAGCGACGCCCGCGCCCGTATCGCCTAACAAAAGAACAGCACCCAAAAGATGACGCCCCCCCCAGACACTGCAGCCGATCGCGTCGCAGCGATTCGGAAAGCCCTACCCAAAGCCGGCCTTTTCGCCGACAAAGAATGGCGCATCTCCCCACAGCCCCTCGTCCTGCCGAAGGGCACCGTCGCCGAACTCGAACGCCTCGGCCACCAGTTGGCGCTCTTCCAACGCGCCGCCAACACCCTCTATCACCAAAGCGTCAAAGGCAAAGCCCCCGCATGGTTAGCTGCCTACCTCGACGCCGGTAAACCGCCACAACTCATCGCACAGGCGCGCCACCCAGCGCTGCGCGACGCCCTGCCACGCATCATCCGCCCCGACCTGATCTGGACCGAGGACGGCTTCGCCATCACCGAACTCGACAACCTCCCCGGCGGAATCGGCCTCACCGCCTGGCTCAACCAAGTCTATTCCAAATTCGATCCGCACGTGGTCGGCGGCCCCGAGGGCATGTTCGAGGGCTTCGCATCGATGCTACCCGACGGCGCCGACATGGTCGTCAGCGCCGAATCCGCCGATTACCAACCGGAGATGGAATGGCTGGCAGGGCAGCTCAACAGCCGGCGCGACAGCACTTTCGAAGTCCATCCCGCCGAGACCTACTCGCCGCGCGGAAGAGCCGTCTATCGTTTCTTCGAACTCTTCGACCTCGACAACGTGCCACCCGCCGACGCCCTGTTCGCCGCCGCCGCCGCTGGCGACATCGACCTCACCGCCCCCTACAAGCACTACCTCGAAGAAAAAATGTGGAGCGCCCTCTTCTGCTCGCGGCCACTGCGCGACCTCTGGTCCGCCCAACTGCGCGACAGCCACATCCGGCGGCTGCGCTCCTATTTCCCCTTCAGCTGGATCATCGACCCAGAGCCACTACCGCACCAGGCCGAATTGCCAAAACTCGGCATCACAGACTGGCGACAACTTGCCGAATTCTCGCAAAAAGAACGCGCACTAGTACTCAAACTCAGCGGCTTCTCCGAACTCGCCTGGGGCAGTCGCAGCGTCAAAATCGGCGAAGACATGCCCGCCGACGAATGGGGCGCCGCAGTGAATACCGCCATCGACGATTTCCCCCACCAGCCCTGGGTGCTGCAAGAATTCAAACGCGCAAAAGTCTTCGATCACCCATACTGGGACGACGACGCCGGGGAAATGCGCAGCATGCCAGTGCGAGCACGACTTTGCCCCTACTACTTCCTAGGCGATGGCAATGGCACAAAACCAAACGTGAAGCTGGCTGGAGTGCTCGCCACCCTCGTCCCCTCAGACAAAAAAATTATCCACGGCATGCGCGACGGCATCCTCGTCCCCTGCACCTGCGAGTAAAAACTCACACCACCACCCGAACTCAATGCGGCAGCGCCAGCGCCTTCTCGGCCGCGGCCAGCAGTTCGACATTACTCGCCGGTTTGGTGAAATAAGCCGTCGCCCCAGCGGCGAAAGCCTCATTCTTATCGTACCACTTATCACCGCTGAAGACGATAATCGGAATCTTCGACATCCGCTCCATCGGGTGCTTGCGGATCGTTTCCAACACAAACACCCCGCTCCCCGCCGGCAAGCCCAGATCGAGAATCATCAAATCCGGCTCCTCGCGCATCGCGCTGCTAATCGCCATCGCCCCGTCCTCCGCCATCACGCAATCATAGCCCGCCTGACCAAACAACGACTTCAGCCAAAGCTGCACTTCGCGCTCATCATCGACAATCAGTACTTTTCGAGGTCGTCCAAACATAGATTTCTTTGCAATTATGGAAATTTAACTAAGTTATGGTATTTATCGACTTAGACAACGTTTATTTTCAGAAACCTTGCCAAAAATCGAAACAGATCGCCCACACCGATCAAATCCTAGTGCTTCACCAAATCTAAGCTATCGGGTTGCGAAGGAGAAACCCGCCAATTACGCAGATAAACGCGAATTTGAAAAAAGCGGCGGAAGCCTCCAATAAATCGGTGTTAATCCGCGTAATCGGCGGTTTGATTTGAATCCAACACTCTAGGCTTGTCCGACCACTAGACACTCCCACCCGAATACGTAATGCGCATCCTCTCCGGAATCCAACCCAGCGGCCGACTCCACGTCGGCAACTACTTCGGCATGATGGAGCCGGCCATCCGCCTCCAAAACGAGGGCGAAGCCTTCTACTTCATCGCCGACTACCACTCACTAACCACCGTCCACGACCCCGCCGAACTGCGCGCCAACGTGCGGGACGTCGCCGTCGATTTCCTCGCCTGCGGCCTCGACCCTAACAAAGCAACCTTCTTCCGCCAGTCAGACGTCCCCGAAGTCACCGAGCTGAGCTGGTTGCTGAGCACGGTAACACCGATGGGTTTTCTCAAACGCTGCCACTCCTTCAAAGACAAAACCGAGCGCGGGATGGAAGCCACACATGGCCTGTTCGCCTACCCGGTGTTGATGGCTGCGGACATCCTCATCTACGACAGCGAAGTCGTGCCGGTCGGCGAAGACCAAAAACAGCACCTCGAAGTCACCCGCGACATCGCCCTCAAATTCAACAACCGCTACGGCGAAGTCTTCGTCATCCCAAAATCACGCATCCGCGACGACAAGGCCAAAGTTCCCGGCCTCGACGGGCAAAAAATGAGCAAGAGCTACGGCAATACCATCGAAATTTTCGGCGAACAAAAGCCCACCCGAAAAAAAATCATGTCGATCGTCACCGACTCCACCCCAGTCGAAGCGCCCAAGAACCCAGAGGGCTCAATCATCGTCGACCTCTACCGGCTAGTGGCCTCGGAGGACGAAGTGGCGACGATGGAAACCGACTTCCGCGCCGGTGGAACCGGTTACGGCGACTTGAAAAAACGCCTATTTGAAGCGCTTTGGGATCATTTCGAACCGATGCGCCAACGCCGTGAAGAGCTGCTCGCCGCGCCCGACTACGTCGAAACCGTGCTGCGAGAAGGCGCGGAGCGAGCCAGCGCCAGCGCGCGGCCAACCCTCGAACGCGCGAGAAAAGCCTGCGGAATCCGCTAATCCCCCTCCCCAAAAGATCCCATAACTTTTCTTGCCCCGTACCACGATTTCCAGTAAAGGGTAAATACGCCGATTTCCTAAGGGAGAACACCCGTGGACCGGCGGCCAGACCCACTGCCATTCACGAAAACGAAAATGAAAACGACGGCGGCAACCGCCGTTACCGTGACGAGCCTATCTATTCCGAAAAAATCTTCTCCGACCGGAAGATTTTCTTCATCGATCTCAAGGCAAACGACCGCGGCGAATTTCTGAAAATCACCGAAGATGTCCGCGGTCGCCGCGATACCATCATGGTGCCAACGGAGATCCTCGACGAATTTATCGACGCCCTGCACAACGTCCGCGACCACCTCGGCGACGACGGAGGCAACGAGAGCAACTCCGAGGACTAAACCCCCGCTCCCCGTCCCCAGACCTTGCCCCGGGACGACAGTCAGGCGATTCGCAACGAGCCCGATTTCTCGGTCATCGCCGAGAACGACGACTTCATCATCGTCGATAAACCCGCGCCGCTGCTCATCCACCCCAGCGTCCCCGGCAACCCGCCGACGCTCTTGGACGGCCTCCAAGCACTGCTCGCCTACGACATCGCCAACGGCGCCGCGCTCTCCATCATCAACCGCCTCGACCGCGAGACCAGCGGTGTCGTGCTCGTCGCCAAAAACAAGGCCACCGCACGCCGCTTCGGGCTCGCCATGCAAAACCGCGAAATCGAAAAAGAATACCTCGCCCTCGTCCACGGCGAAGCGCCCACCGACGCCTTCGTCATCGACACCCCCATCCTACGCGCCGGGGAAGTCGAAAAATCCGCCATCTGGGTCAAACAAATCCCCCACCCCGACGGCGCCCCCAGCCGCACCGATTTCAAAGTGCTCCACCGCGCGCCGCCGCCCCCCTGCGACCCGCTGAGCCGACCCGTCACCCTCATCCGCTGCCGTCCCCACACCGGCCGCATGCACCAAATCCGCGTCCACCTCAAACACGCCGGGCTGCGTCTTGTCGGCGACAAAATCTACGGCCCCCACCCACGTCACTACCTCCAGTTCATCGAAACCGGCTGGACCCCCGCCCTAGCAAAAGCCCTCCTGTTACCCCGGCAGGCACTCCATTGCTCACGCATGGCCGTCCCCGGCATCGGCGAATGGCGCGCCCCCACCCCCACCGACTTCACCAACCTCACCACCGCAACCCACCCCTAATCCAAAAAAAGTGTCCCATATGGGACAAAAAAGTAACACCCTGCCGCATCCCCACCCGAGGCATCAAAAGCTCTGTCACTCCTGCCCAGCCCGCGCTTGACCGCCACTGCCCCGCCCCCTACCGTCCCGCCCTTCAAGACCACAGCGATGAATATCCACGAATACCAAGCAAAAGAACTCTTCGAAAAATTCGGCGTCCCCTCCCCACAGGGCAAGGTCGCCGCAACAGCCGAAGAAGCGCGCGCCATCGCCATAGAAATCGGCGGACAAGTCGTCGTCAAAGCCCAGGTTCACGCCGGTGGCCGCGGCAAGGGCACCTTCAAAAACGGCTTCCAAGGCGGCGTCCACCTCTCCGACGACGCCGACGCCATTGGCGAGATCGCCGGCAAGATGCTCGGCGAAATCTTAGTCACCCACCAGACCGGCGAAGAAGGCCGCTTAGTGCGCAAAGTGATGGTCGCCGAGGCAGTCGATATCGAAAAAGAATACTACCTCGCCATCCTCATGGATCGCGACAGCCGCAGCCCAGTCATCGTCGCCAGCACCGAAGGCGGCATGGACATCGAGGCCGTCGCCGAGAACACGCCAGAGAAAATCTTGAACGAGCCCGTCCACCCACTGGCCGGCCTACAGCCATTCCAAATTCGCAAACTCGCCTCCAAACTCGGCCTCGCTGGCAACGACGCCAAGCAGTTCGCCAAACTGCTCAAATCGCTCTACCGACTGTTCCTCGAATGCGACTGCTCCATGGTCGAAATCAACCCACTGGTGACAACACCCGACGGCCAGGTCTTAGCACTCGACGCCAAATTCGGCTTCGATGACAACGCCCTCTACCGCCAGCCCGAAATCGAAGCCATGCGCGACACCGAAGAAGAAGACCCGCGCGAGGTAGCCGCCGCCGAATTCGACCTCAACTACATCGGCCTCGACGGCAACATCGCCTGCCTCGTCAACGGCGCCGGCCTCGCCATGGCCACCATGGACATCATCAAACACTACGGCGGCGACCCCGCCAACTTCCTCGACGTCGGTGGCGGCGCGACCAAAGAGCAAGTCACCAACGCCTTCAAAATCATCCTCAGCGACCCCAACGTAAAAGGCATCTTGGTCAACATTTTCGGCGGCATCATGGACTGCGACGTCATCGCCCACGGCATCGTCGCCGCCGCCAAAGAAGTCGAAATCACCATCCCGCTCATCGTCCGCCTCGAAGGCAACAACGTCGCCGCCGGCAAAAAGACACTGGCCGAATCCGGCGTCGCACTCATCGCCGCCGACGACCTCGCCGACGCCGCGAAAAAGGCCGTCGCTAGAAGTTTCAAGGCTCAAGTTTCAAGTGTTCAGGTGCCGCTAACCCGCGTGGAAGAGAAACCCGACATCATCCTGCGTTTCAGCCGTCGCTACGCGATGGCGCACCGCCTCACCAGCGGCGCCGCGCCGAACTGCCGCGTGCCACACGGCCACGACGAGGTAGTCACCGTCGATATCGCCAGCACCACCGGCGCCGGCCTCGACCCAGAAACCAACATGCTGGTCGAATTCGAGAAAGCCAAAGGCCGCTGGTTCGAATGGATCGACTCCGCCGTCGACCACAGCTTCCACCTCGGCGACGCCGACCCACTCATCGAATACTTCCGCCAAAACGAGCCCGAACTGCTGCCCAAGCTGCTCGTCACCCCCGGCGACCCCACCACCGAGATCCGCGCCGCCTGCTACCGCGCCAAACTCACCGCCCTCCTCGACGCCGACGGCCACGGACTCATCTGCAACCGCCTGCAGATCCAAGAAACCCCGACCAATGCGGTCGAGATCAGCGGCGGGGAGATCCGTGGGCTCCTCGACCCCGGCGAAGCGCACTGGTGGAACCGCCCCGATCTGACGATCGGGGATCTCTAGAGTTTCAAGTTTCAAGTGTTCAGGCAGGAAGACAAATTCGACGTGTGATGACATGGCTTATCAAAGTTTTGAAGACCTTGAAGTGTGGAAGCGCGCCTGTCGGCTCGCTGTGGACATCTGTAGGGTCGTTACGGAGTGGAAAAACTTTGGGCTTCGCGATCAAATCCAGCGATCTGCTGTCTCAGTCCCATCCAACATCGCCGAAGGACAGGAACGCGACTACGATGGCGACTGCGTGCGCTTTCTCCGTATCGCCAAAGGTTCCTGCGCCGAACTGCGCACCCAGCTCTACATCGCCCAAAGCCTAAACCTCCTGTCCCCAGAAATTTCCAAACCCTTCATCGACGAGTCCA
>QIKC01000254.1 GCA_003232855.1 Verrucomicrobiales bacterium | reverse complement strand
CTAACGTGTTGCGCATCAACAAGGTGCTCGACGAAATTCAGGCCATCCGCGAGAGGCGCGGGAGGGATTTGATCTAGTTTCACCCAACCCAGATTCACAGAGGCAGGGCAGGATCATTCGATGAGGAACCCCGGGGAATTTTCGTTGGAACCGATCCGGGCTGCTGTGATGGCGGGGCGGACGCTGGATGCTTGGGAGATCGCCCGGAGTGGGGGTGTGCAGTTGAAAGACTGGCCCAAGGGAGATGCCCGGCGAGAGGCTTCGATCTTGGCAGGGGCACTTGGGGCCAATCGCCTGTCCAGTGTTCTGGACTGGTTGAACTGGCGCGGCGACCGCGATCATCCGAAACGCTATCACCAGGCACTGTTCACTCGCGAGGGGCGGGTTTCCGGTAGTCGGTTGCTGCCCGAAATCGACGCCTTTATCGCGGCTCATCCGGGGATGAAACCGAGGGAACTGGCGAACCTTCTTTCGTTTCAAGGCCGCTTGCTTGGCCGTTATTGCGATTTTCTCCGGGCTGATGTTGCCATCGCCCGTTCTCTCGAACTCGCTCCAGAGGCACCGTGGATACATGTCGAACATTCGCTGATGCTGGAGGGGGCTGACCGAAATGAAGAGGCGTTGGAGGCCGCGGATTCGGCGATGCGCATGCGGCCATACTATCGGCCTGGGGTGTTGCAGAAGGTGAATGTTTTGGTTCACTTAGGGCGTGATGACGAGGCGATGAGCCTGCTCAGTGAAGCGCACGAACACACTCAAAACGGTGCTTTCGTGATCCGCCTCCAATCGTTTTACAGTGAGCGAGAGGACCATCAGCGAGCCCTTTGGTGCCTAGACCGGTACGAGGAGCGGTCGCCGCTGATGGAGAAGGAGATCAAAAAATGGGTGGCGGGCCGGCGAGCGGATTTCCTCTACATGGCGGGCGACATCGACGGTTGCCTACAGTGGTGCGATAAGAAGGACGACGGCTTCCAAAAAATCGTCGCCGAGAACCTTCGCAAAGCGGGCGCAAGGGATCGTAAACGGGTGCGGCTGCGGGTGCCATTCGTCCGGCAGCATCGGATGACCTGTGCCCCGGCTACGCTGGCCGCACTCGCCGCCTATTGGGGAAGAGAGCACGATCACCTCGCGATCGCCGACGCTATTTGTCACGAGGGCACGCCCTGGCACAAGGAGCGGAAGTGGGCGGAGGAGCATGGTTTCGTCACCCGTGAGTTCCGTCTCACCCGGAAATCTCTGCATGAGCTGATCGACGGTGGAGTTCCCTTTACCCTGACGACCCAATCCACGACCAGCGCCCATTTGCAAGCCTGTATCGGGTATGACGACCGTGCCGGGGTGGTTCTCCTGCGCGACCCGACCAATCGCCACTTTGGTGAGATGATTCTAGAGGCTCTTATCGACGAGCACCCGATGGGCGGCCCTCGGGCGATGATATTGATCCCTCCGGGTGAGGTTCACCGGTTGGAGGGTATCACTTTACCAGACGCGGCAGCGTACGATGCCCATCACCATCTGCTGATCGCACTCGATGGCTATGATCGCCCGTTGATCGAGTCCGCCCTGAGCCGATTGCAAGCGGTGGTCGACGGTGGGCCGCTGGTCCTCGAGGGCGAGCAGAGGGTCGCGGCCTGGCGGCAGGACTGGCCGCGCCACCTCGGTGCGATCGATGCCCAACTCGCTATCGCCCCAGATCATCAGCCCTCACTGATACAGAAATGCTATACATTGCGCCGTTTAGATCGTTGGCAGGATTTGCACGAATTGCTCGAGCGAATCGTCCTCCGCGATGATTGCTCTGCCGTTTTCTTTTCCGAACTCGGCGAGCTTCTGATGGAGGATGCGCGGCGTTTGTCACGCGCGGAGTATTTTTTACGCAAAGCGGTTCGTATGAGCCCCTCGGAGGCGCGGGTGTATGAAAGCCTCGCCCGCTGCCGGAGCAAGCAGCTCCTGAACGAGGAGGCGACCGGCCTGCGGCGGATCGCGTCGTGTCTGGCACCCGGGTTCGAGCCCTATGCGAGCGGCTATTTCGATTCCTGCCGGATCCTCCGGCGTGTCGATGAGGCGTTTGAATTTCTGCACGATCGCACTCGAAATTTTGGGGCGAAGGATGCCGGTCCTTGGATCACTTTGGCCGAATCGTTGAACGGGATGTCGCGCAGTACGGAGGCGAGCGCCGTGTTGGAACGGGCGGTGGCCACTCGCCCTGAGGATGGTGCGTTGCGTTTACAGGCTGGAGCGTTGCTTGTCGGTTGGGCTGGGGAGCAGCGGGGACGCGGGATCGAGTGGATGAAGTCGAGCCGCGGGCAGGTGTCCGAACTCTCTTGGCTGCGGGAGATGGCATCGACGTGCAGCTACCTCGGGGATCGTGCAGAATCGATCCGTTGCTGGCGTGGGGTGCTCGAGATCCAGCCCCAAGCGGCGGACGCGTGGCGCGGGTTGGCGCGCATGGTGGCGGAGGAGGAGGGCGAGGATCGCGCCATCGAAATGCTCGACGCTGCGACCTCCGAGCACCCGGAGTTGGTCTCTCTTTGGGTATTGAAGGCGGAGTGGTTGAGCGGCACCCGGCGGGGGCAGATCGAAGCGTTGAATCGCGTGTTGGCGCTCGATCCTCGCGACCGCTGGGCCTGGCGCGAGCGCGCGGTAGCGAAGATGCGCGCCGGTGATGGTGTGGGTGCCGAGGCGGATGCACGCGAGGCATTGGCTCTCAATCCCTGGGAGGCAGAGTCGCACGGTATTCTGGGTTCGGTGTTGGAGGATCGGGGGTGCAAGACGGAGGCCGCCTGGTGTATGCGTAAGGCGATCGAACTCAGGATCGATTATACTTTCGCCGCCACCAGATTGATACGTTTGGCTCCTGACCGCGAGACCGAGATGTCCGCGATTCGTTTTATCGAGTCGGAGATGCATCGCCAGGTTTCGCAGGGCGAGATCGTACAAACTTATCAGTTCTTGGCGGGGTCGTTGGTCGATCCTCCATTGCTCCTCGAGCAGCTCGAGAGGTTCTGTTCCGAGCGGCCCGATCTGTGGCAGACCGGCGCCGCGTATATCGAGCAGGCGTTGCGGATGTGGCTCGACGAGAAGGCGCTCGATGCCGCAGTCACTCTCACTGAGGCCTTTCCTCTGCTGCCTCGCGTTTGGTTGGAACTTGCCCGCGTTCACCGTGCGGCCAGTCGTCATATCGACGAGGAGAAGGCTGCCGCCCACGCCACTGAGCTGTCCCCTGGATGGGATGAAGCCGCGCGCATCCATGCGGCCGTTCTTGAACTCTTGGGGAAGCCCGACCTAGCGATCGGCGTGTTGCGGCATGCTTGCCAGCTGGATCCTTTGAACGGTGCCAATCATGGTTGCCTAGCTGACAGCCTGCGCCGTGGAGGGGATCTCAAGGCGGCTTTCGACGGTCTTCGCACCGCGTTGCGGCACTGTCCGAACTACGCGTGGGGCTGGGGGATGCTGGCCAGATGGGCGGTGGCTGATGAGCGTCAGGACGAAATGGTCGCCGACTTGCGCGATGCCTCGGACAGGCACGGGCACAGCGCCAGCTGGTGGGAGAATGCCGCAACGGTTTGGAACGAATTGGGCCACCAGGATGAGGCGGACAAGGCTCTGCGCAAGGGGCTCAAAATTCGGCCGGAAGACGGCTCCCTGCGTGATCAGATCGCACTCCAACTTTGCAGCGCACAGCGTTTTGAAGAGGCTCTCGCCGCCTGCGATCCGGTGGCGGGTGAGAAAGTCGCTCCGGTCAATTTGCAGGGGCGGCGAGCCTGGATCCTGATGCGCTCAGGTCATCCGTTGCAGGGTATCGAGGCCATGAAGGAGCTGATCGGGCGCGAGCCCGATTACGCGTGGGGGCTCAGCGAACTGGCCGAATGGTATGATCACCGTGGCGAGTGGAAGGAGCTGCGGGATATTTGCAAACAGTGGTCAAAGGCTACGGACGAGGTCAGGGTGCTCGGCTATCTCGGCAGTGCCGAGCGCAAACTCGGGAATAATGCGGCTGCCAAGCGAGCCTTCACCCGCGCCCATGCTCGCGATCCGGACTACGTGTTCGCCACGCGGCAGTTGCTCGACCTTCAAATGATCGACGGCGAACTGGATGACGCTGAGGTCACTCTGCGGCAACTTGAACATTATGCGGACGGGCCGTTCGTCACCTGCGACGGGATCGAATTTGATCTTAAGCGTGAGGACGTGCCCGCTGCGCTCCGCCGGGCCGGATCCCTGCTTTCGGACAGTGCTGCTGAGGTGGGCACCTTCCATGAAATTGGGCGGCTGTTCAGCGACAGCGGGTATGCGGCGGAGTGGGTTGGCTGGTTGGCGAAACAGGTGGAGGCCGGGCCGGTCGCGGCGCCGGGGGCGCTATGTGCATTTCTCGAAAATCTCCCTTCTAAACGCCGTTCCAAGCGAGCTCGAAAATGGATCAAGCGTGAAGCCATCGGCAGCGAGACTCGCATTGCCGCTTGGCTTTGGTGGATTAGTAAATTGAGCAGCGAGAGATCGGTGGCGGTGATCAAGTCTCTCGTTAAACGGGATCGGAAAGAGCTACAACAGGATGGGCGGACATGGAATGCGATCGGTGAGGCTCTGTTAGAGATCGATGCCGCCAAGCTGGGGATCGCTTGGTTTAAGGGTTGGGAGGGGCGGGGCGATGATGCGACCTGTGCGACCTTGGTCAACCTAGCATCCCTGTTCGATACTTGCCCCGGTGACGATGGGCGGCTGTGGAAACAGGCGAAGGAGGTCCGCCGCGAAGCGTTCCGGCGTTTTCCCGATGCCTCTCAGGCACAGCTCGTCCGGGCGGGGCACGTCTTGGATCTTGCAGCGGGTGGGGATTACGTGGGGGCTCGTGAAGTGCTTAAAGATTTCGAAGAGGGGCAGACCGTGGACTATTATCGCTCGCTCGGCCAGCTCGCGCAGGCAGTGGTCGCCGCCGAGGCTGGCGATGAAGTCCGATCGAAAGAGCGACTCGGTAAGGCTGTGGGCTTCCTCGGCCAATATAGCGATTTGGGAACTTTGCGTTCGCGCGCGCGGGCGGAGAACGCCATCGCCTCGCAGATCACTTGGGCGAAGGGCAAGCGTAAACGCTTGTTGAAGAAGTGGGAGTTGCCGATACCGGGCGGTGGTTCAGGCGGTGTTAAGATGAAAGATTTGGCTTGGGGTCTACTGCTGGTGCTCGTTTTGATCCGATCCTGCGGCGGCGCGTCGTGACGTTGATATTGCTACCGGGCTATGCGGTTTTTCGGTCGGCGCGTTCTTTGGCCATGCAGAAGAGGACGGGGACGACGAACATGGTCATGAGGGCGATGGCCATGCCGCCGAAGAGGGGGATGGCCATGGGCACCATGATGTCGGCGCCGCGGCCGGTGGAGGTGAGGACGGGGAGGAGGGCGAGTAGGGTGGTGCCGGTGGTCATGAGGCAGGGGCGGACGCGGCGCAGGCCGGCTTGGAGGGTGGCGGCGCGGATGGCTTCGGTGCCGATGGGCTTTAGCTCGGTGAATTTTTGGCGCAGGTAGGTGGCGATGACGACGCCGTCGTCGGTGGCGATGCCGAAGAGGGCGAGGAAGCCGACCCAGACGGCGGTGGAGAGGTTGACGGGGCTGACTTGGAAGAGTTCGCGCAGGTTGATGCCGAAGAGGTTGAAGTCGAGGAAGCCGGGGCGTCCGTAGAGCCAGAGCATGAGGAAGCCGCCGGACCAGGCGACCATGACGCCGGAGAAGATGATGATGGTGGTGGTGACGGATTTGTTTTGCAGGTAGAGGAGGAGGAAGATGGAGATGAGGCAGACGGGCAGCATCACGGCGAGGGTGCGGTTGAAGTCGAGGGCGGCTTGGTAGTTGCCGGCGAAGTCGTAGCGTACGCCGGCGGGGCGTATGAGTTCGCCGGAGTCTTCTTTGGCCTGGAGGAAGGCTTTGGCGGCTTCGACGACGTCGATTTCGGCGTGGTCGGGATCGGAGCCGAAGGTGAGGTAGCCGGTGAGGAAGGTGTCTTCTGCTTTGATCACTTGCGGGCCGCGGACGTAGCGGATGTCGGCGAGCTGGGAGAGGGGAACCATGGCACCTTCTTTGCTGCTGATGAGGGTTTCTTCTAGCGATTCTATGGAATCACGCATTTCACGGGCGTAGCGAACTTGTACGTCGAAGCGTTCGCGGCCGTCGATGATGGTGGAGACGACGGTGCCGCCGAGGGCGAGGGCGATGGTCTGCTGGATGTCTGCGATGTTGAGGCCGTAGCGTTTTGCGGCGGTGCGGTCGGGGACGATTTCGAGGTAGGGTTTACCGACGATGCGGTCGGCGTTGACGGTGGCGGTGGCGAGGCCGGGGACGGCGCCGGAGCGCAGCAGGCTTTCGAGTTTGAGGCCGAAGTCTTCGATCGTTTCGAGGGAGGGGCCTTTGATTTTGATGCCCATGGGGGCGCGCATGCCGGTGCGGAGCATGACGAGGCGGGTTTCGATGGGCTGGAGTTTGGGGGCGCCGGTGACGCCGGGTAGTTTGGTGACGCGGCTAATTTCGTCCCAGATGTCGTTGGCGGATTTGATGTGGGGTCGCCACTGGCGGAAGGGTTTGCCGCGGCGGTCGGGGACGAGTTGGCCGTCGAGGTAGACGAAGTCGCCGTCGTCTTCGATCTCGAAACGCTGAACTTGGCCGTGGGCGTCGCTGCGGTATTCGGGCAGGTAGTTGACGATGGTCTCGACCATGGAAATGGGGGC
>QIKC01000164.1 GCA_003232855.1 Verrucomicrobiales bacterium | reverse complement strand
TTTTAGGAAGGTGCCCGCGAATGGACGCGAATTTCCGCGAATTTTTTTATGGACGGTTGGCGCCGCTGTCGCTGCGCTCGTGAGGGCTTGGGGGGTGTGCGGGGTTGCAGGTGGAGGTGCGTTTTTTTTGGGGACAGAATTGACGGAATTTTGGAGAATTGACGGGATGATTGGGAAGGGTTTCTTTTTTCTGAAAACTGAACACTGACAAACTTGTCGCTTAGCGACAATAGATGCGCGGCTCGGTCGATCAAATGCTAGATACTCGGCGGCGGTGACTTTTCGTGGGTGAGTAGCGGTGCGGTGGTGAGCATTTTTGTTGGTGCGCAGAGGCTGGCGGCGAAGGGGGTGCCGATGTCGAGTTCGCGCATCTGCAGGCGCTCTGCGGCGGGTTCGCGGGGACAGCGGAAGCTGCCGAGCCGGGCTGAGGCGTTTGGGAGATGCGTTTCGATGCTCGCCGGGTCGAGCGAGAGTCCGCGGCCGGTGGCTTTGAGGAACGCTTCCTTGGCGGTCCACAGGCGGAAGAATAAAGACGTTTTCGCGTCGCCTTTGAGCGCATCCAACGCGCTGCGCTCGCGGTCGGTGAACACCCTGCGGGCGATGCCGTCGAGGTCGGAGGAGCGGGTGATGTTCTCGATGTCGATGCCGATTTCGGCGCCACGGGCGAAGGCGATCAAGGCGCCGCCGCGGGTGTGGGAGAGGTTAAAGTGCAGGTCAGTTTCGTGGTCGAGGTGGGGTTTCTCGTGCTCGCCGAAACGCAGTGTCACTTCGAGCGGGGAGCACCCGAGCCATGGGGCGAGCGTGGCGCGCAGGATGTGGCGGCATTTGGCGAAGCGCAGTCGGTCGGCGGCGAAGTGAAAGCGCAGGGTGCGTTCTTGCTCCATGGAGGGGAGGGATTTTGCGAATTTTTCCCAGCCGTCGCCCGATTCATCGAGCGCGATGATGGCGACCGAGATCTGGTCGTCGGAGGGAGGTGGAAGCGGCGGCATCAGTTACCAACGAACGGGACGGGGTCGAATGCAAATTGAGGAGGAAAATTGTCCGCGAATGGACGCTATTTCATCCGTCTGGCGAGGCTGCGGGTAATAATGGCGATGAGCAGGGCGGGTAGCACGAGGAATATGAACAGGGCGGCTAGGTGGTAGCGAAAATTGAGGCCGGTCATGGTGCGCACCATGAGGTGAAAGGTGATGAGTAAAGCGCCGTAGGCGGCGGCGGGGCGGCGACCGAGTAGGGCGACGACGGCGAACAGCTCCAAGGCGAGTCCGCTCGAGAGCAGGACGCGGCAGAGATTGGGTGAATCGAGGAACAGTTGCTGGGCGCTGGCGGAAGTGGTCGCCCAGAAGCCTTCCACCGTTTCGGGTTCCAAAGTATTGTAATACTGCATGCGGATATTTTTGGTCATCTGGATGGGGAAGTTGGCGGAGTCGGTGATCCAGCCGAGCCCCGAACGGAGTAGCTTGGTGATCGCGGTGACGGTGTAGGCGGCGACGATGGCCTGCTGCCCCATGAAGACCTCCCACCGCGCGCGTTGCAGGCGGTCGTGGCGGATGAAGCGGGTGCTCCCGGCGATGTGGTAGAGGAGTTGCGCGAGGGTGATGAGGGAGATTACCTGTCGCCCGTGTTGGGTCGATCCCTGGGAGTTGTCGAGGGTGCCGGGTAGTACGGTGGCCAGCAGCATGAGGCTTAGGGTAAATAACGGTAGGCGACCGAGGACGTAGATGGCGAGCACCGGGATCAAGCCGATCCGGATGCCGGGCATGACGCCGGGGGCGGAGAGGAAGGTGAGGTCGAAGGCGAGCGCCAGCCCGACGGGGTGCGGCTGCGAGTGCAGGCCGATGCCGACTGGTACGGTGTGATAGACCAGAAGGGCGAACAGCAGTCGCACGCTGGCGGCGCCTGCGGGCGAGAGTGCGGGAGGCCTGAACCAGGGGCGGTTCAAATCGATCATCGGGAGACCTCCATTTCTTCTGCGCCGAGTTCGCCGACCCGCAGTGGGGTGGTTTCGATGACGCGATTCTTCTCGATGCGGATGTCGACGTGGTAGAGTCCCAGCGGTGCGGCGGCGCGCAAGGCGGCTTTGGCTCGGGGGTTCGCACTGTCGTAGATCCAGCGCAGGGTCTCTTCCGCAGGGGCGCGGCGTTGCGCGGGGCTGAGGTCGCGTTTGCGCGGTTTTTTGCCGAACTTGGCGCCCGCTAGTTCGCGCGCTTCGAGTAGGCCGGTGTTGTAGATTTTTTTGATGCGACCGAGGCGGAGGCCGGTGGTGTTTTGAATTGGGATCGGTTCTCCTTCGCCGTCGCTGAGCCAGACGTAGTAGGTCTGATCCTCGAAGTTGGAGTACATCGGGTAGTGAGTGAAGGGGAAGTTCTCCTTCAGCAGCAGGCAGAGGAGGGCGATGAGGATGCCGCCGGAAAGCGGCGCGATTTGGCGCAGGATGGGCACGGGGAGTGGTTAGATGTCCAGCGCGGTGGCCGGGGCGGGCGGGGGAGGGGCGGCTCTCGATTTTCGGAAGATGAGGACGATCCAGTAGGGGGCATTGACGAGGAAAATAACCAGCAACATTTCGTTGAAGTGGAAGTAAATGCTCATCAGTGCGGCGATGGATCGGTGGAAGACGATCATGCTCAGGGAGAAGGCGAGGGCGGCACCGCGACCGTAGAGGGCGAGGAACGCGAGCAGCTCCAGCAGCACTCCTGCGCCGAGGAACAGTCGGGTGAGGTTCGGGTTGGCGAGCATGATGCGGGCGGCGGGGACGTCCCCTGGGGGCGGGTCATGCAGTTTGCCGTAGTAGCGGTCGCGCTCTGCCTTGACCACGTGCAGGCCGATGTAGTGGCTTTTCGCGAACCATTGGCCATCGGAGCGATCCACCTTGGAGACCACCGACACGACATAGATCGAGATGATGGCCATCTGCGAGTAGAAGAGGAAGTAGCTGCCCATACTGCGCCCGCCGGTCAGGGGGAAAGGGCGTTTCTTGAGCAGGCGATAGACGAGGAATGTCAGTACCACGAGGGTCTGCGCGAGCAGCACGAGGGATACCATTTGTACGCCGTGATGGATCCAGCCCTGGGAGTTGAACAGGGTGCGTATCATCACGTGGGCGATGAGGATGAAGGGTAGCACCAGCGGCAGCAGGAAGCCGCTCGCGTAGATGGCCAGGGCGGCGGCCATGGCGATTTTCAAAGCGGGGTAAACACCGTCGGCGGCGAGGAAGGTGAGATCGACGAAGTGGGCGATGCCGTTGGGGGAGGTTTGGGTGTCATAGATTTGGCCGGCATTTGGCAAGGTTTTGTAAACGACGAGGGCGAAGAGCACTCGCATGATGAGCAGTTCCCAAGCGGCGACTGGTCGCGGGTGGAAGTGGGAGAGGAACTTGCGCAGGCGTTCGATCATGGGGCGGGGCGGTCTTCGTAGAGGAGTGTCACGGTTTCGGTATAGCCATCGGCGGCGGGCTCGATGAGGACGTGCATGAGGCGCAGGGTTTCGGGCAGCGGCCTGCCGCGCTCGATGGCGTATTTGCGCAGGAAGGTGACGACCTCACCGCCGATTTGGTTGAGCGCTTCCTGTGGTGGGTGGTGTTTGTCGAGGCGGTGTTCTTTGCAGTGGCTGCGCATGCGGGAGTGGTACATTTTGCGCATTTTCGGATTGGTGATGCCGGAGTGGCTCTTGACTCCGAGCGGTGCCCCTTCGCCATCGGCAAGGTAGAGGTAAGGTGCCCGCGCCTCGGGGTCGGAGTACATCGGCACGTGGGTGAAGGGGTAGAACTCCTTCACTTGGTAAAGGAAGACGATGAACAGCAGGAAGTGTCCGAGCGGGTGCAGCACGAAACGCCGCAGTCCCTTTGCGAAGCGTTTCCAGATATTCGCCGAGCCGTGGCTAGCCATCTTCTTTCTCTACGGTTTCGCCCGGCTCCGTGGCGTCGGCGTTCTCGGGGACGGGATGGTAGCTGAGGACAAAGGCGACCACTTTGGCGACGGTGTCGCCGCCGAGGCTGGACCAGGGGGTCATGCCTTTGGTTTTGTCAGGGGAACCGTTCATGACGATCTCAAAAATCTGCATCGGCGTGCCACCGTATTTCCATTCTTTGTCGTCGAGCGGCAGACCGACGAATTGGGGGCCGGCGCCGCTGCCGTCCAAGTCGGGGGCGTGGCAGGCGATACAGACTTGTTTGTAGGTGGCCTGGCCGGCATCGATCATCGGTTTGTTGCGGCTCATTTCCCAGAGCACGCGATCGTCGAGTTCGCCCATGAGAGCTTTGAGTTTTTCCGCTTTCTTTGCGTCGATCACTGCGATCTGAGCCTCGACGCGCTCGCCGTCACTCCTGCCGATACCGACTTGGTAGTAGGCTACCCAACCGATGACGAAGAAGATGATGAAGATATAGAGTGTCCAAAGCCACCAGTTCGGCAGCTTTTGATCGTACTCTTGAATGCCGTCGTAGATGTGCTCGCGGAGTTTGACGTCCGGGTCGTCGGCGTAGGGGTCGAGCGGTGTCGGATCGTCGCTCATCGGTGCTCAGGCGTGGTAGGCTCGTCGTCGAGGGGGAGGGCAGCGAGTCGTTCGGCTTGATCGCGATGCATGCAGAGCGCCCTGAAGGTGCAGAATAAGAACACGGCGAAGGTGAGTAGGAAGGCGATGACTGGGATGTAGTCGTGCCAGGTTTCGAGTTGCAGGCGTTTGAACATGGTGGTGGGTTGGGTTGCTATTTCTCTGTGGGCGTATTCCCCGGACGAAGTTCGTCAGGGACGCCGAATTTGAGCATGGCGGGTGGTTTTTCATCGTCCGTGGATTCGACGTCGATGCTCTTGCCGAGTTTTTGTAGGTAGGCGATGAGGGCGATGATCTGCTTGTCGTGTTCGGCGTGGATTTTGTCGTTGTCGCGCAGTCCCTTGACGATGGTTAGCGCTTGGAGTTCGGCGCTGTCGCGGATCTCGTTGGGCGTCATTGTCGGGTAGGGGACGCCGAGGGTGCGTTGCACGGCGATCTTTTTCGGCAGGGATTTGGTATCGGTTTTCCGCTTATAGAGCCAGGGGTAGTTCGGCATGATGGAGCCTTCGATCATGCGCGGATTCATCATGTGCTGATAGTGCCAGGAGTCAGAGCGTTTACCGCCGGCCCGTGCGAGATCCGGGCCGCTGCGTTTCGATCCCCACTGATGGGGGTGATCGTAGATGGATTCGCCGATGCGCGAGTAGTCGCCGTAGCGCATCACTTCTTTGACCAGAGTGCGGATCATCTGCGAGTGGCAGTTGTAGCAACCTTCGGCGATATAGATGTCGCGCCCGGCAAGTTCGAGGGGCGTGTAGAGCTGTTGCAGGCGGCCCTCGATATTCTTGGCGCGGTTGACGGTGACCACGGGGATGATTTGCACGGCGCCACCGATGGCTACGGCGACGAAGGTGAGGACGCTGAAGGGCATCCAGTTGTCGAGCAGGCGGTTATACCAACGATCCCAGGCGCCGTCAGTGGTCTTGAATTTCCAGACGGCCATCGCCGAGACGATGAGGCCAGTGGCGAGGGCGGCGAGGTTGGCGTGTGGTGGTAGGAAGAACCATAGACACAGGCAGAGGATGCCGAGCAGGGTGTAGGTGACGGGGTCGTTGAAGAAGGTTGCCTTCAGTCCCATGGTGTCGTGGTCGCGCTTTTTGCGGTTACGTTCTAGCAAAACCACCTCGCGGGTTTCGTGGACGGGTTTGCCGGAGCGCACTGTTTTGAAGAAGTTGTAGGCTAGTAGCAGGAAGCCGATGAGGTAGAGGCTGCCGCCGACGAGGCGGGCAAACATTGGGATTTGGATTCTCTGGATGGTCTCGACGAATTCCGGGTAGAGAAGCAGGGTGCCGCCCTCTTTGGTGGCGTTGAGCAGGAGGGCCTGCATGATGCCGGAGACCCACATGGAGGAGACGTAGAGGAGGATGCCGACCAGGCCGAGCCAGAAGTGGAGGTTGGCCAATGCTGTCGAGTAGAGTTTGGTACCCCACAGGCGTGGAACCATCCAATAGATCATGCCGGCGGCCATGAACCCGTTCCAACCAAGGGTGCCGCTGTGAACGTGGCCGATGGTCCAGTCGGTGTAGTGGGAGATGGCGTTGACCGCGCGGATCGACATCAGCGGCCCTTCGAGGGTGGCCATGCCGTAGAAGGTGAGGGCGACGACGAAAAATTTGATGACTGGGTCGGTGCGAAGTTTGTCCCAAGCGCCGCGCAGAGTGAGCAGGCCGTTGAGCATACCACCCCAGCTAGGCGCCCAGAGCATGAGGCTGAAGAACATGGCGAGCAGCTGCAGCCATTTCGGCAGGTCGGTGTTGAGCAGGTGGTGTGGGCCGGCCCAGATGTAGATGAACACTAGCGACCAGAAGTGGACGATGGAGAGCCGATAGGAGTAAACCGGGCGCCCAGCTGCCTTCGGCAGATAGTAATACATGATGCCGAGGATGGGCGTGGTGAGGAAGAAGGCGACGGCGTTGTGTCCGTACCACCACTGTACCAGCGCGTCCTGCACGCCGCCGAAAATCGGGTAGGCGTGAGTGAGCGAGGTGGGGATTTGTAGGTGATTGACGATGTAGAGCATCGCCACGGTGATGATGGTGGCGATGTAAAACCACAGGGCGACGTAGAGCGAACGCTCGTTGCGTTTCGCCAAGGTCCAGAAAAAATTGACGGCGAAGACGACCCAGATGAAGACCACGGCGAGGTTGAGGGGCCAGATGAGTTCGGCGTATTCCTTGCCTCGGGTGAGGCCGAGCGGCAGGGTGATGGCG
>QIKC01000157.1 GCA_003232855.1 Verrucomicrobiales bacterium | reverse complement strand
GGGAGGTTGCTTGCAGGAGTGGCGCTGCGCAAGGGCGGATCTCGCCGCCCTGCGGGAGGGCGTTGAGAATTCCCGTTCGCGCTTCTGCTCGCATGCTCCAGAGTCGGGCATGCCCGACCCGCCGCCAGCGCGGGGGGCGCCAGCGCGGGGGGCTGGGGGTCGATTTTGGCATCCGGCCTTTCCGTTCCGAGCCGACCGCACGCCGTTTTTTTACGGTTGGGTGATCGTTGCGACCGGAACTCTGGCGGTGGTGTTCAGCATTCCGGGGCAGACCATGGGGTTTAGTGTCTTCACTGATGTGTTGATCCGCGAACTGGGGTTGAGCCGGGTCGAGCTGAGCGCCGCATACTGTCTGGGCACGGTGATGGCCGGTCTGAGCTTGCCTTATTTCGGCAGGCTGTTCGATCGGGTCGGGGCGCGGCGCATGGTGGTCGGGGCGTCGGTGGCCACGGGTCTGGTGTTGTTTTATCTGAGCGGCGTGCGGCGCATGCTCGATGGCCTCGACACGCTGTTGCCGGTGCCGCGGGTGGCGATCGCTTTCGGTTTGATCACCATTGGTTTTTACATGATCCGCGCCTCGGCGCAGGGGGTGCTGACGATGTCCGGGCGCAACGCCATCGGCAAGTGGTTCGACTATCACCGGGGTTCGGCCTTCGCGGTGAGCGGTCTGGTGACTGCGTTCGCGTTCTCGTTCGCGCCGCGCGGGCTGTTGGAGCTGACCTCGCGTTTCGGTTGGTCGGGAGCGTGGCTGGTGCTTGGCATTTTGAGCATCGTGGTGATGGCGAGTCTTGGCTGGCTGCTGTTGCGCGACAATCCTGAGGAGTGCGGCTTGCAGATGGATGGCGTGCGCGAGGGGATGGTCAAAAAGGTGCCACACGCGGACGCCATCGCGCATCGCGATTACGCGCGGGACGAGGCGTTGCGGACGTGGGCGTTCTGGGCCTTCAATCTCTCGTTCGCGTTCGTCGCGTTCTACACGACGGCGGTGACTTTCCACATCGTGTCGATCGGCGCCGGTGCGGGGATAGAAAAGGTGACGGTGTTAGGGTTTTTCGTGCCGATGGCGGTGGTCAGTGTGGCGACGAATTTGGTGATGGGTTGGGCGAGTTCGCGCACGCGGTTGAAGTACCTGTTGATCGCCATGAACGCAGGGGGGCTGATCTCGGTGATCGGGGTGATTTATTTTGACCATGCTGCCGGTGCCGTGGCGTTCATCGTTGGCAACGGCATTAGCGGCGGCGCTTTCACCTGCCTGACGGGCATCGTCTGGCCGCGATTTTTCGGGCGCGCGAATCTCGGAGCGATCAGCGGCGTGGGGATGTCGAGCATGGTGATCGCCAGTGGCGTCGGGCCGCTGTTGTTCGGCGGGGCGCTGCACCTGACGGGGGCGTACTCCGGGGCGCTGTGGGTCTGTGTTTTGCCACCGGTGGTGCTGATGATCGGCGCGCACTGGGCGGATAATCCCCAGCGCGCACGCGCGGTGTAGCTGGGGGCGCTGACCCCGGCGAGTGCGGTGTCGTCGCAGCTACCGCGCAGTTTTATTAGCTACGGCACCGCACCCCCGGCCTCACCGCGGCCGGCTACAGCTCTCCGCGCAGGCGCAGTAGCTCGTCGGCCAGTGTTAGGTGGGCGGCTTCGGCGAATTCGCGGACGCCGATCTCCCGCCCGGCCTCGACGCTGACGCTAGTCATTTCAACGCCGCCGATGCCGCAGGGCGTGATGTGGGCGAAGGGGGAGAGGTCGCCGCCAACGTTGATGGCGAAGCCGTGCATGCTGATCCAATGGCGCACGCCGACGCCGATCGAGGCGACCTTGCGCTCGCCACACCAAACGCCAGTGAGGCTCTCTCGCGCCTGTGCCGAGACACCGAATTCGCCGCAGGCGGCGATCAGCGCTCGCTCGATCGCCCGCAGGTAAACGTGCAGGTCTTTGCCATAGGTTCTCAGATCGAGGATCGGGTAACCGATCAATTGCCCAGGGCCGTGGTAAGTGGCCTGGCCGCCACGGTTGGTCTCGAACACGGGGTGGGGGAGCGGGGCATCGCTGTCGCCGAGGCTACTGCGGTCGCGGGTGCGACCGATGGTGTACACCGCGTCGTGCTCTAACAAAAGTAGAACGTCACCGGTCTCACCGGCTCGCCGCGCGCGCACGGCCTCGTTTTGAACATCCAGCCCCTGCGAGTAAGGGATCTGGCCGAGCCAGCGTTTTCCTAGAGCGACAGAGGGCTGAGGATCGTTGCTCACAGCCTGCCGATTTCCTTCCCGGTTAGTTTATCGGTACCGCATCCGGTATAGAAAAATGCTAGGCCGATGGCCAGTGCGTCGGCGGCGTCGGGCGAGGGCGTTTGTTCGAGTTTGAGCAGGGAGCGAACCATGAAAGCGACCTGTTCCTTGTCGGCGCCGCCCTTGCCGACCACCGCCTGCTTGACCCGCTTCGGGGCGTATTCGTAGATCGGCAGGCCGTGGTCGGCGGCGGCGACCAGCGCCGCTCCACGCGCCGCGCCCATGGTGATGGCGGTCTTGTGGCTCTGCACGTAAATCACCGCTTCCACGGCGCAGGCAGTGGGCTGGTGCTTGCGGATGACCTCGTCGAGGCCGCCGCGAATGTTCACCAAGCAGCCGGAATGTAAGAGCTTCGGCGGGTTGCGGATGATGCCGAAGGTGAGCGCGCGGAAATCTCTGTCGCCACTACGTTCGATGATCGCGAATCCCGTCTTACGCAGGGCGGGGTCGATGGCGAGAACGCGCATGGGTGAGTGTTAAGTTTTAAGTATTAAGTTTTAAGCAAGATCCCCTTAACACTTAACAACTTAATACTTAAAACTACTTCCTCCGGCGGCTTTTACCGCGTTTGCGGCGGCTGAAAACTTTGGCTAATTTATCGGGGGTCGGCGCGTCGTCGTCGAGCAGGGTCGTATAGTGGTAGTTGAAACCTTCCACACGGCGGCGCTCCACTTTCTGACCGATGAAGCGTTCGACCGAGGCCGCGTTCTTGATCTCTTCGGCGTCGAGCAGGGTGAAGGCGTCGCCCTCCTTGTTGGCGCGCCCGGTGCGGCCGATGCGGTGAACGTAGTCCTCCGCGTTCTCCGGCACTTGGTAATTGATGACGTGCGAGACATTGCTGATGTCAATGCCGCGCGCGGCGAGGTCGGTGGCGATGATGACATCGAAGTCGCCACTCTTGAATCCGGCCAGCGCTTTCTCGCGATCGCTCTGGCGGATATCGGAGTGCATCACGGTGATACTGTAGTCGGGGTTTTCACGCTGGAGAAGCTTCGCCAGCCTGTCCGCGTCGCGTTTGGTGCGGGTGAAAATCATCACGCTGCGGAAATCGGTCTGCTTGAGCAGAGCCAACAACAGTTCTTCGCGCTGTCCCAGCGCGACCGGGTAAAAGGCGTGACTGATGGTTTCGGCGATGCCCTGACGCTGTCCGATCTCGACCTCGACGGGGTCTTTGAGCGCCCACTTTGCCAATCCCTCGATGGCCGGCGGCATCGTCGCCGAGAAAAATAGCGTCTGGCGCTCTGGCGAGGTCTTGTTGACGATGCGGCGCACGTCGGGGAGGAAGCCCATGTCGAGCATGCGGTCGACCTCGTCGAGCACCAGCACTTCGATCTTATCCAGTTTTATGGCGCCCTTCTCCATCAGGTCGAGCAGGCGTCCCGGGGTGGCGATGAGGATATCGACGCCGTCCTCGAGGCCGTCGAGCTGCTTGCCGTAGCCGACACCGCCGTGGATGAGCAGGCAGCGCAGGTCGGTGCCCTCGCCGAGGGTTTCGAAATTGTCGAGCACCTGAGAGGCCAGTTCGCGAACGGGTTCTAGGATCAGGCAGCGCAAATCTCCGTGTTCGCCCAGCCGGTGCAGGATCGGCAGCGCGAAGGCTGCAGTCTTGCCGGTGCCGGTCTGCGAGGCGCCGACGACGTCCCTGCCTTCGATGGCGAGAGGTATCGACTGCGCCTGAATCGGCGTAGGTGTTTCGTATCCGGCGTTCCGAACGCCCTCCATGACCTTTTCAGAGAGGCCTAATTCTTCAAATCCCATAAGGGGCGGAACAAAGGGGCACCGAGCCTGCGGGGCAAGGGCTTTGTTTGGCTCTTTAGGTCTCCGTGTCGCCCCGCTCGACGAACTAGTCGGTCGGACAAGCCTAAAGATGTCGGATTCAAATCAAACCGCCGATTACGCGGATTAACACCGATTTATTGGAGGCTTCCGAAGCCATTGTTCACCGATTGAACATTCGACCTCGGACATGTTCAAATTCATTCAAAACTTGAACATTCAGGCGATAACGTGTCCATTGCGTGCGCATGGCCTTTGACCGCGAATCCCCCTACAACGCCCTCCCGCCACTGCCCCCAAAGGCGGAGTTGGAGACGGTCGTGGTACTCAAGGCCGTCACCGCCGCCAGCCGCGCTCTCGCCGAACTCAAAGGCCGCACTGGCACGCTGCCGAACCCTGCCATCCTCATCAATACCATCGCCCTCCAGGAAGCGAAGGCCTCCTCGGAGATCGAGAACCTGTTCACCACCAACGACGAACTCTACCGCGGCCTCAGCCTCGACGGCCTCGCCGTCTCCTCGCACGCAAAGGAAGTCCTCCACTACAACGACGCCCTCTGGCACGGCGCCCGCAGCCTTGCGGAACGCCCGGTGTTCAGCACGAAACTTTTCATCGAGATCGTCGAGACCATCAAGGGCACGAACATCGGCATCCGCTCCCAGCCGGGCACTAAGATCGCCAACGACAGCACCGGCGAGGTCGCCTACACCCCGCCCGAAGGCGAGGACGTCATCCGCGAGAAACTGGCGAACCTCGAAATCTTCTGCAACAACGACGCCGACGACCTCGACCCGCTGGTGAAAATGGCCGTGCTACACTACCAGTTCGAGGCCATTCACCCCTTTTACGACGGCAACGGCCGCACCGGGCGTATCCTGCTCATCCTCTTCCTGCTTTTCGAAAAACTCATTGATCAGCCCATTCTCTACCTCAGCCGCTACATCATCGCGAAGAAGGCCGACTACTACCGCCTGCTGCGTGGCGTCACCGAAAACGGCGACTGGCAGCCCTGGGTTCTCTACCTGCTGAAGGGTGTCGAAACCACTGCAGCCGAGACCTCGGAGAAGATCCGCGCCATCGGTGCCCTGCTCGACGAGTTCATCGAGCGAGGCAAAGACGAGCTCTCCGGGCGCGCCTCGAAAGAGCTGATCGAGCTGCTCTTCGTCCGCCCCTATTGCAAGATCAAGTTCGTCGAGGAAGCGGGCATCGCCAAGCGCGTCACCGCCTCCCGCTACCTGCACGAACTCGCCGAGAAGGGCTTTGTCACCGAGGAGAAGGTCGGCACCGAAATCCTGTTCATCAACCACCGGCTCCTCGCCCTGCTTAGCTCTTAGTGCCCGCTGATCGCTTTCAAGATGTCCGACCTCACTTTCATCGAGTCCCAGTTCCCAGTCTCCCGCCTCTCCAAGGAGTCCTACAACGCACATTCCGCACCCTGCTGGATAGATTTCAGTGACAGGTAATTTCCAACAATTATTTCCGTCAAAAAGAGATCTCGCACATCAACCGTCGCCGATTTCATCCCAGCCTTCCAAAAAAACCTCCCTCAAAAAACTTCGCGACCCTTCGCGGGCAATCTCCCTCCTAAATAATTCCGTTAATTCTGTCAAAAAATCCGTCGATCACTTTAAATTACAGAAACCCGAAAAATGTCAAAAGGCAGCTGAACGGTTACGGGAAAAGGAATAAAGATCAAAAGGGAATCTTTCAACGTCTCCGGCGTGCCAACATCCCCACACATCCTAACATCACGAGGACTCCCGACGTTGGTTCAGGGACGCTGGCGAGGCGGAACCCCACGAGGTTGCTCTCGAGGGACGGCGCGTTGCCGTCGCGGAGCAAGGAGCGCAGGAAGCTATCGTTGTCGAACCAAGAACCCCCGCGCAGCCCGCGCGACGAGCCGGATATCACGGCGTCGTTCCATTCCCTCACGTTCCCTCCTTGGTCGAATGTCCCATAAAAACTCCCGCTGCCCGTGAACGCTCCGCCGTCCGTCAGCAGGTTCGGGCCGCCCAGCGTAAAGCCACCATCGAAAAAGTTCGCCAAATTCGATCCACCGCCCACGTCATTCCCCGGAGCCACGTTGCTCTGCGTCGGATACAGCCAGTAATTATCCCCATCATCACCCGCGCCGATGCTCGGGTCGTAATACGCCGCCTTATACCACTCGTCCTCCGTCGGGAGATAGATGCTCGCCCCGGGCGCTGCCGTTGGTGTGGCCAGGCTCATGTCATACGTCCCCGTCTCCGTATCTCCCGCTCCCTGCCCGTTGCTCATCCAGTTCACAAAGCGCGCCGCGTCATTCCAGCTCACATACGTCACCGGACGCAAGCCGCTACCCGTAACCGCGTAGCTGAAACCCCCGCCCACGACGGTTCGCGTGATCCCCGCGATACTCGCAACGCTACCCATGCTCGTGTTGTAGAGCCCGTGCGTGTCCGTCGTCGTCGCCACCGCATTCAGAAACTCCGCGTAATCGTTCAAGTTCGTCTCCGTCCTCGCGAGCCGGTAATTGTAACCCACCGCACCGAAGCCGGTCGAATTGTCCACCACATTCCCGGCATTCCCGACCGACACCCAGTCGATCGTCACTGCCGCTTGCACGAAAGATGTTCCCATCAAGGAACACATAGCCACTGCCGTCATTTGAATACTTTTCTTCATGGCGGCACCTTACCTAAAACAATGACGACTACAAGTAAAAAAATTTCCATACGTTGAAATTCAATCTATCTTTAGATTTCAGTCGAGATCCGCCGCGCGGACTGGGTGAGGGTGAACAACTAGGCCGGTGCCCAACCTAATATGCCGCCCCAGTTGTCCGTTTTACATGTAGATATGAAAGTTTACCTCTTCCCGCTCATCATGTTTTTCCTCCAGGCTGGGAAGCTGTTTGGCGGGGAGCCTGATTACGAGAAACTGCGGGCCGACCTCTTGCGCGGCGACCCGAGGGAGGTGGAGGCTGCGGCTGCGGGACTGGCGAAGATCAACTCGAAGAAGGTGGTGCGGGATCTGATGGAGCTGGTAACAGATGACGAGTTCACCTACTGGCACGCGAAGGTCTACGAGGGGGATCTGTTGACCTTGGAGCCGTGCATAACGGCCATGCGGTCGCTCAGTGAGATCGTCCCGGATCCTCCGGTCACCTACCGGAGCGAAGAATCAAAGGAATCCGAAGGCTTCCTTTACGACCTCGAATTGTGGCAACGCTGGTGGATCGCGAACCGAGACCTCTACGAGGCGGACGACGGGGAGATTCCTCCGCCTGGCGCTGGGTCGCTGCGGCTCCTCGACAAAGAGGAAAGCGAATTGGTCGAAGAAATATTTAGGGAAGAAAGTAAGGGTCTTGTGAACAAACTCCGAATGAAAGAGCTGGCTACCCTGAGAGATGGCAATCGCATCCCGACATGGCAGATCTACCGGAAACACCTGGCCTTGGCAAGGGAAGCCGCCCTGGGGAAGAGACCAGTTAGAGAGATGGATAATCCGAGCTCGCCCGCCCCCCTGAACTCGAGGCGTGGGGGACAGCCGAGCGGTGGGGAGAGCGGCGGTCAAACCGAAATTGATAGCGGCGTCCCCTGGCTCCTCATCACCCTTGGTGGAACTGCGCTGTTGGGCATCGCCCTCGTCCTCGTCCGCTCTCGTCTGGCGCCGGGATAAACCGGCTTGGAATAGGAAAACAGTGCCATGCTAGTGACGATTTCAGTGACAGTTACTTGCCAACCATCGAAAGAAAAGATTGCCTGGCCACGCGATCAGGCCGACGATCAGGGGTAGTCTGGCCATGCCAGAACTGATCACTCACGAAATTCCATGAGTATGAAGGCGAAAATTTTGACATGCTTGGTGTTGGTATGGATCGCGTCATTCAACGCGATGGCGCAAGATTTCCAGCCGGAACCGCCCGGGCAGGAAGATTTCACCATGCCGGTAATGCAGCTCTATTATGTGCACGACCAGCAAGCACAAATGCCAGTCTACGCAATTCGCGGGCCGGTTGGTTGGAAGCTGGAATCAGGCGTCCGGTGGAACCTCCAAAACACCTCGGTGCCGGTGATCATCGGCGCCATGTTGACCAATCACGAAACCAAGGAACGGCTGCAGGTTTTTCCGGATACAACATGCTATTGGCTAACCGGTGACGCAGCACTTAACGAGCCAGGGGCGATGCGGCTGGGAATGCTGAATATCGCCCCCATGGAACCGAAAGCGGCGCTAGTCGAAGCGGTGAGAAAAATTTATCAGAGTGATATCCCGGGTCTTCAAATCACCGGAGTCCGGATCGTCCCGGGACTTCCCGCAGCTTTGAAACAAGCCGGCCCTGGGCGTATCGGCGTTGGCTTACGCGCGGTATTCGATTGGCAAGGAACCAAGATGGAAGAGGAAATTTACGCGGTCTATGTGAAGAGCGCGGCGACCTTGCGCGGCGAGGCCGGGGTAACCACCCAAACAACGTGGGGACTTACCAACGTCCATGGATTCATCGCTCCTCTTGGCACGCTGGACAGTCGCCGCAGCATGTTTACCTACATGGTCAGATCAGCAACTCCGAACCCCGCCTGGGTACAAGTCCATCTCAAGGTTCGCCAGCGTCTGAACGCCGTATTCCAGCAGGGCATTCGCGATAACAGGGCGGCGCGTGAGAGGATCATGGCTCAGAGCAGAGCCCTCGCAGGTCAGAACGAGGCATTCCGGGCAAACATCATGGCTCGTCACCGCAGGGCGATGGACACCACATCACACGATCGATTCATCGACTCGATTCATGATGTCGAAACCATGAAGGATCCCCAGTGGGGAACATCGAAACATTCCTACGCCAAGCAGCACTGGACGGATGGCTGGGGAGGCTACATTCATTCCGATGACGTGAATGACAATCCTAACATCCGATCTTCCATCGAGTGGCAGAGGATGCATCCCTCTGAATAGCGACGGGAATTTTTGCCTCCGGAGCGCAAGGATTTCAGTGACAGGTACTGTGCTTCTAACGGATACTTTTCTAAGCTAATTCGGTTCATTTTTTCTCCTTTGACTCAGTGGCTTTGTTTTTTGGGGCAACCTCTCCTGAATTTTTGTCGGACAAGTCAGCCGTGGGAACTGCCGAAAATTCGTATGCACCTATATCGGGTTTAGGGCCGTGCGGCACCGGATTTCCTGAAAAATCTTTTGCGAATGCCAAATTTTCACCGGCATTGATTGCGGGAGAAGATTGCGTTAGCCGGTAGTTCCTGCTGGCCTTGTTCTCCAATAAAGGATCGAGCGCAATGCTAAATTTGGCGTGCCCAAAGGTTGCGCGAAACTTAGCAAAATCATAGTTCCTTCCTTTGGCTGCCACATGAAACAACAGCCCATTGGGAGCGTAGTAAATATTATTATCAAAAGTGTAATCGGCATCATCAGGGGCGCGAGAAGGATCCAAAAAACGAATACGCCCGATACTATCTTGTCGTGTCGTAAAAATATTGTTTTTGACTGCGATGTTTTGAGTGGGGCCTGCCATATCAAAAATGGATCCACCGCCATTCCAAACAAAGGTGTTATTGTAAATTTTCACGTTACTCCTGGTAATTAGAAGTAAATGATACCCGTCCCCTTCTATCACACTATACAGCAACGTTACCCACCCTGAACTATCGCCGCCGATATTAATCGCGGCAGAGGTGTTTTGGACAGGTTCATCTATGCTATGGTGGTTTTGAATGGTTACGTTTTTTGCAGAATGCCCAACAACCACGCCCCCCTGCCCATTATTTTTTGATTTATTATTGAGCAGCAACACTTCGCTGCCGGTGGTGATGTCGAACCCTTGCTCATGACAATTTTCAGCATAATTGTTTTGCAGTAAAAAATCGCTGCCGGCACTATTACGTGAGCTATCTTCGTGAATCGTTATGCCGTCATTGGTTGTGACTCCCGAAACAAAGGTATTTTCCACAACGACATGACTCAACTTGTTGTCGGGGGAACCTGACAAGAAGATGCCGTTGTTTGTCGAATTGATAATACGGCAAGAATCAATGTGAATGTTGTTTCCCCCTTTGGAAAAACCGATGCCGTTGTTGCCGCTATTAAAGATTTCGAGACGATAGATGCGCATGTTATTAGCACCTTCATTATGGGCAATACCCAAGGCATTTCCGGTGCTGTTTTTAAGAATAAGATCTTGGAAAGTAATGTAGGATTGGAAGCACGTAATAGCAGCCGATGCACTTTTCTTTACGTCAATAATAGGTTTAACGCCTTTTCCATACGCCCCAAATACGATGTTATTTTCCGCATTTCCGGAGGAACGTATGATCAGTTTTTCTGTAAATGTATCTCCTCGCTTAAAGAGAATGGAATCGCCCGGGGAAAATGATTGAGTATTGTTGACTTTGCTTATGCTTTTCCAAGGGGTACTGGCAGAGGTTCCAGCATTACTGTCCGCGCCGCTAGTCGAAACGTAGTAAGTGATAGACCACCCGTATGTTGGCAGCGATATTACTAAAAATAAAATACCCAAAACGTTTTTCATATTTATTTCCTAATTGATTGAATTTGATTTTTCGAGAATTTTTATCGAGCCTTCGGCGTGGAAAGTGTGCAGAAGTCATCCCATATTGCCGCCGATAGTAAAATGGGAACTGCTAGGAATTTGCTTTTTTCGGGGTGTCCCTGAGGACGTTGTTGAGAAGATCGGAGAGGGGGAGAGGAGGAGGGAGCACAAACTCTGTGATATTCTCACCATCGGTCTCTGCAGTATGCTCTGCGGGCAAAGCGATTTCACCGCGATGGCCGAGTTCGCACGTGCACGCGAAA
>QIKC01000291.1 GCA_003232855.1 Verrucomicrobiales bacterium | reverse complement strand
TTTCGCTAGTGCCTGGGAGAAAACGGCCATTTCCTCGGCGAGTTCGTTCCGGTCGTAGGATCTTCAAGCAGTTCACCTTCGGGTGATCGAGCTACAATGCGGGTTTGTCGGCAGCCTCACCGCTCCCTTTAACGCAATCACTTCTCCTGCTCCTCGTTCTGCTTGATAAAAGAAACCAGCAAATCAATTTCTTTCGCTGACAAGATACCTTTGAAACTAGGCATGGGAACCAGCGCGTAACCATCGACAATGTCATGCTGAGGATCGATTACCGAGCGTTTGATGTATTCGGCATCCACGCGCTGTCCTTTCACCAGCACTGTTTTCGTTTTTCCCCACAGCTCCTTGAACGTCGGGCCGATCATTTTCAAACCGTTGAGCGAGTGGCAGGCACTGCAATACTGCGTGTACAACAAACGACCCGTTACTTTTTGTTTTTTCATCACCAGTCCCTTTCGGCCGGTCAAATCCAAGGTCACACGAAATGACTTTTTCCCCACTGGAAGCGTCAGCGCAGATCCGTCTGCCAACCAAGTCACTCCTTGCCCTGGAGTCACGGCTTCTCGAGTAAATCCCGAGGTCGAAAAATAGACCTGCTGTTGGCGATCCTCTGCCAGCTCATATTCAATCGTCACCTGATTTTTTGTTTCGCTCCACAAGCGCATCGCGATGGGTTGTCCGTCAATCTCAGCTTGGAACACCGGTGCCTCACGCCCCTGTCTGCGGTAGCCGATGAAAACGGTATTATCAGGTTCCTGGGTAGGATCGCCAAAACGCAGCGGTGAGCGTGATAGGTTCAGCTCAACGCGAGCCCCTCGAATCGAACAAGGATTCCCTCCGCGCCCTTTCAACTCGCCATTAAGGTTGAGAAATCCGCCCGTCCAGATATACAAAGGTGTCAGGGAGGTGCTGTCCACGACATAATTGAACTGGTTAGGATAGCCGACAGCAATCGCTCGCGACGGCGTTTTTTGCAAGGTCACCCGATATACCAAAGGGCGGTCATCCACGTTCAAATCCACTGCTCCGGCGCCTTGAGCCAGCAGCAGAAAAACGATGCCACTCATTAGTTGGTTTAAAGTGTAGCAACACGTTCGATTCACCAGTTTTTTTCCATCCTCAGCCACCACATCCACCAGCTCTATCGCATACAAAAATCCTGCTTTCAACGGTAACGACAAATGAATCGTCTGACGATCCTCGGACAGACGAATGCTGTCCGGTTTGATGATGCTTTTATCCGCTCGGAGCCGTATAGTTTCCAATAGTTGTAACGAAAGGAATTCATCAATACCTGATCTGTTTTTAGTTCCGTCCCTACTGCCAGCGGCAAGGTCATTTTGATATCAAAACCATCGCTTGTCAGAGTGACCGACTTCATCTCAAAAGGCATGGTTTTGCCATCCCAGCTTAGCTTGTGCAGCGCTGTTTTTCCGTCCCCCCAACCCCGAGATAACTGACCCACGTAAAGATTGCCCGCTGGAGAAAATCGCAACCGAAATCCCCCACTAGGCAAGGGGCGCAAAAAGGGGAACACCGCTCCTTGATAAGCTCCTCCCACACGCTGCAACTGCACCCGAAGAATCGATTTTTTGGTGAGATCGGGGATGAACATCTGCCCTTGAAAAGGGCCAAATTTAGAAGTCTCACAAAACTCAGGATTGCCTGGTGAATTGGCGTATTCCTCATGCGGTAGCCACACGGTTGGCGGCAGCCGCAGCGGACGAAAATCCGACTCCTTTACTTCCGGAACCTTGCTAGGAATGTCATAGATCGTCTTACTGGTCAAAGCTTCACCACCACCGTATTTAGGGGTGTCTAACAACGAAGCGGGATGGCCATGAAAACCACCAGGCCGAACATGGATCAAATAAGACGACGGCACCCAGTCCCCCTGATTGTCGGTAATAAACAGCTCGTCCTTTTTATTGATCCCCATCCCCGCCGGCGAGCGGAAACCATGCGCGTAAGGAGTCAGCGTGCCATCGACGGAGCGTTTCATCACAAACCCCCGAAAGCCCATCGGGGTTCTCATCTGAATGCCCTCGCTCTTCGAGATTTTATGCCCCACCTCAGCAGAGAGATTAAGGGCAAAATACGCATTGCCCTGAGAATCAAAACGAGGCCCATAAGCAAATTCATGATAGCTGCCAGCAAAGCGGAAATTAGAAGACACGGTTTCATAGCGCTCCGCGACCCCATCGTGATTTTCATCAACCAAACGCGTGAGCTCCGGCTTCTGCATCACATAGACCCCGTCTTTCCTCACCCGCAGCCCGAGGGCATCGTATAGACCATCGGCGAATTGTTTCCAAACCCCATCTTTATAAGTCCACACCCCCACCGCCCGTGTGGAAACATAGAGCGTGCCGTCAGCAGAAAAATCCAAACCCGCAGGTTCGAACAAATAACCCTCGGGTAATGTTGGCAACGGGATCGGCTCCAGCGTGTAGCCCGCTGGAAAATGATCCCCGCCCTCTTGAAAATACATAGTGATCTGATATTCCATCTGCCCCAAATGAATATACTGCACATTTCCGCGCCCTCTTTTTTGTCCCGTGGTCTCCACCAAACGGTAAGCACTCTGCTCCATCCGGTAGTTCATATCAAACGCCTGCTTAGGGTGAAGCAAGCTGAAAGACAATACCACGCGCTCTTGATTGATCGAAACTCGCTCGCGGATCTCGACTCTGCCGTCCTTTCCCGTCATCGCATAGTGAAAAACCACCTCGTCGCCGACCAACTCGGCACCCAGCCACTCCCCTTTCAAATCGTGTAATTTCTGTTGCCACGGACTCTGCTTGATCCCAAGATTTCTAGCGTGCTCAGGCCTTTGCTCAGCGCCGCCTTGCCACATGCTCTCCACACGAAAATTTTCTGTGCTGTAGGAAAAAGCGTAGCCATTCGGCAAAGTCACATAAACTTGCTGATTTTTTTCATCTTTGACCATCGTAGCAGGCTCCGCCCCAACGGTGTGCAGCCATGTCGCGACCAGCCCTACCCATAAAAAATATCGCCATGAAGTTTTGTGCGCCTGAAATCTAAACTTTGTTTTCATAATCATTCCTTGCCAAATTCTCTGGCAGATCAAGGCTTCGCTCTTTTCTATTTAACGCAAAAAGCCAATCCGCTATTCTAATGATGGCGACCCTTGCAGACCTTCCACTCCATACTCGTAAACTGCTAGGAATTTGCTTTTGGGGTGGGGAACTTGGGAGCGCCGTTGAGGGGATAGGAGAGGGGAGAAAGGGGGTTGCGGAGAAAGAGGTGCTGTGGCTGGGTACGAGGCGTTTTAGGGGGTGAACTCATTGGCTGTGAGCGTAGCCTTCCCGTCCGCTAGTCCAAGGATTATTTTGGCTGCGGTTGTCTTCTGTCGGCTCCGCTGGTCGGGAGCTGGCCTATTTGGGGCGTGGTGACTCGCCCCGGTTCGGGACGCGCGGTTTCAGAGCCGAGCGGGCCAGCAGCGAAATTTCGATTTTGGCCATTCCACACCGCACTCGCCGGGGTCAACGCCCCCAGCTACAGCGGCGCTGCGCGCCGGCTGCGGGGACTGACAAACTGAAAAGGCAAGGCGCAGGCTTTTCTGTCCATTCGCCTTCAAACCTTCACGCTTCCGTTTTTGCCTCTACCTCTGCTTCCGCTTTCTTCGGTTTGGTGTCCTCGTTGCCAGTCATCTTCATGCCGATGAGCTTGCTGACGCCGAAATCTTCTTGGGTGACGCCATACATGACGTCGCAGCGGTTCATGGTGCGTTTGTTGTGGGTGACGATGACGAATTGGCTCTGTTCGGTGAAGCGCTCTAGCATCTTTAGGAAGCGGGCGATGTTGGACTCGTCGAGCGGTGCGTCGAGTTCGTCGAGAACACAGAACGGGCTGGGCTTGACCATGTAGATGGAGAAGAGCAGGGCGACGGCGGTCATCGATCGCTCGCCACCGGAGAGCAGGGTGATGGATTGTGGTTTTTTGCCGGGCGGCTTGGCCATGATTTCGATGCCGCTCTCGAGGGGGTCGCTTTCGTCGAGCAGGATGAGGTTGGCTTTGCCCTGTTCGCCGAACAGTTCCTTGAACACGCCTTTGAAGTTCTCCCTGACTTTCTCGAAGGTCTCGGTGAATAGGGTGCGGGTTTCGCGGTTGATCTTGACGATGACTTTGTGCAGCAGATCCTTTGAATTGACCAAGTCGTCGTGTTCTTTGGTTAGGAAATCGTAGCGCTCTTGGAGGGCTTCGAACTCCTCGATGGCGTCGAGGTTGACGGGGCCCATGGAATCGAGGCGCTGTTTGAGTTCGCCGATGACGCGTTCGACGAAGTCCCAGTCGGGGCCGGTTTCGCCGAGGGCGGCGGCGACGGCTGCCTCCATAGCCTGGTCTTCGGAGACCTGTTCGGTGGGGACTTCTGTTTCTTCGGACTGGGGTTGGATCTCCGCCTCGATCTCGACTGGGAAGGAGTCGCCTTCGTCCTCGCCGCGTTTGGTCTCGATGGTAGAGCGACGTTTCTCGCGGCGTGAGTGGGCTTTTTTCTGGTCTTCGATGGCGGCCAGCAGGGCGTGGCTATCGGGTTCGAAGTGTTCGAGTTCGATGTTGTAGCGTTGCTGTACGGTGCTGGTGATGCTCTCGATGCGCAGCTCGATCTGGGTGACTTTGATCTCCTCCTTGCCGCTTTGTTCGGTGAGCGAGGCCACCTCGCGGCGGGCAGTGCGCAGGGAGGATTCGGCCTTGTCGACGCCGGCTTGCCGCTGGTGGCGCTGTTCGGTGATGTCGCCGAGGGCGGTGCCGAGCGTTTCGGCTTGGGTGGTGAGCGAGGTGATTTCCTCGCGCAGCGAATCGTTTTCGGAGTCGGCGCCTTCGATGCGTTCGCGGTAGCTGGCGATCTCCGACTCGCGGCGCACGATGGCGGCTTCGAGTTCGTTCATGCGTGCGGCGATGGGAGCCTTTTGTTCTTGGAGGGTGTGTTGGGAACGCTCTTCGACAGCCATCGAGGTGCGCAGTTCGCCGAGCAGATCGGCAGACTCTGATTCTTGGCGTTCGGCTTCCGTTAGGCTGGAGACGACCTGCGACTGGCGCTGGCTGCCGGCGTCGTTTTCGGTGGCGACGGTTTTTTCTTCTTCACGCAGAGCGCTCAGGCGCTCTTCGACGCCCTGCTGACGGCGTCCCAGTTCGCCTTTTTCCCAACGCACGTTTTCGAGCTTGGAATCGAGCCCTTCGCGTTCGCGTTCGAGCAGCGAGCGTTTGCCCTCGAGGGTCGAGTGCGAGACCTTGGCGGCCTGCAGGTGCTCGCGGCATTCATCGACGCGTCGTGACAGTTCATCGACGCGCTGTTCGATCTGTTCGAGTTCCAGTTGCCGTTCGCCGAGGCGGTCGTTGAGGCCGGAGGTGGTGGTTTCCAGTTCGCGAATTTCGTTGAGTCTGGCGAGTAGCGAGCTGGCCTCGTCGGCTGCACCGGCGCCGCCTTCCAGCACGCCTTCCGGGCTGATGAAGTTGCCATCGAGGGTGGCGAAGCTGTAGCCGCCCAGTTCGTCGCGCAGGCGCAGGGCGGCGGCTACGTCCACAACTACCAAGGTGCGTTCGAGGAGTTTTTCGAGCAGCGGTCGCACGTTGTCTGCGGCCTTGATTTTGTCCAGTGCCCAGGCTTCGACACCGGTGGGCAGCGTCATCATTTGTCGATCAGCGGCGGCGGGGACGAAGTGTTCCGGGATGATGCTGGCGCGACCGAGGCGGCCGTCGGTCAACGTGCTGATGGCCAGCTCGGCGGCGCCGGCGTCGCGCACCAAGATGGTTTGCAAATGGTTGCCGAGCGCGGCTTCGATGGCCGGGATATAATCGGGGTCGACCTCGATGAAGGAGCTGAGCATGCCGCGCACGGAGGTGCGGTGCGGGTCGTTCGGGTCGAGCCCGCCGAGTACCGCCTGAGTGCCCTTTTCCAAGCCTTCGCCATCGGCGACCATGCCTTTGAGCACTTTTAGACGAGACTCTTTTTCGGCGAGTTCGCGGTGTAGATCTGCGAGTTCGCGCCCGAGGCGGTCGCGGTTGTTGCGCGCTTCCTGATAGTCTTTCTCCGCCAGTACGGCGCGGCTTTCGCCATCGCTCAGCGTGGTGGAGGCGGTGGTGATCTCGTGCCCGAGGCGTTCGAATTCCGCTAGCCGTTCGGCGTGCTCTTTGTCTAGACCGGCGATCTCGCCGACCAGATAAGCGGCACGTTCGCGGTCGCCGTCCACCTGTCGCGCGGAGGAGCCGATTTCGGCGCGCAGCTCGGCGAGCTTCGCTGCGGCGGCGGTGGATTTCTGCGTCAGTTCGCGCGATTCCTGTTCGAGCGCCGCCCGGCGGGTGCGCAGTTCGGCGGTGGCCGTCTCGTGTTCGCCGAGCCGTTGGCGCTGGTTGGCGATGTTCTCGCCGATACGTTGCAGCGCCTCGGCGGTGGCCTCGAGGTCGGACTGCTCCTTACCCAGCGTGCTGCGCGTTTTCTCGACGTCCTCGGCATTCTGCCCCATCAGCCCCTCGAATTCCGTGTGCCGCTCCTCGTTGAATTCGATACGGCTGGTTGCCGCTGCCATGCGGTTCTGGGTTTCGATGAGTCCCTCGCGGCGCGAGGCGATCTCGGCCTCCAGTTCGGCCAGTGCGTCGCGGGCGGCGACGATGCCGTGCTCCTTTTCGTCGATGCCGGCTGCGGATTCGGCGATGCCTTTGGCTAACGAGAGGATGGAAGTCGAAAGCTCGCCCTTCTCTGCGTCCAGCTCGACGAACTGGCGGTAGCTGTAGTGGGTGTCGAGGACGCTGACGTCGCCGAGCAGTTCTTGGTAGCGGCGCGCCTTGTTGGCCTGGCGGTTGAGGGAATTGATCTGGCGTTTGACCTCCTCGATGATGTCGGTGATGCGCAGCAGATTCGCCTCGGTGTATTCGAGCTTACGCAGCGCTTCTTTCTTCTGGCTTTTGAATTTGGTGATCCCCGCTGCCTCCTCGAAGACCGTGCGCCGATCCTCTGGCTTGGAGCTGAGCAGCATGTCGATCTTGCCCTGCTCCATGATGGAGTAGGCGGTGCGGCCGATGCCGGTGTCCATGAGCAGTTCGTGGAAATCGCGCAGGCGGCAGAGGGTGCCGTTGAGGCGGTATTCGCTTTTGCCGTCGCGGAATACGCGGCGGGTGAGGGCGACCTCGTTGTAATCGACGCCGAGCGTTTCCTCGCAGTCGGCCATGGTCAGGGTGACCTCAGCCATGCCGACGGGCTTGCGCTTGTCGGTGCCGTTGAAGATGACATCGGCCATCTCGCCGCCGCGCAACGCCTTGGCCGAAGTTTCGCCGAGCACCCAGCGGATCGCATCGACGACGTTCGACTTCCCGCAGCCGTTCGGGCCGACGATGCCGGTGACACCGGGGTGGAATTCGAACTCGGTCTTGTTGGCAAAGGATTTGAAACCGTGCAGTTTGAGCGATTTGAGGCGCATAAATCGAAAATTTGGGTCGAGGTCTAAATGGGTGGTTATTCGAGGAGCGAGACGATAGGGCGAAGCATCGACATCGCACAAGACAAATTGAACGAAAGCACAATATCTTGTGTTATTAAAATGAAATAGGTCAATATGTTGTGGTTTCGCGAATTTTCATTCTGCGAAAACAGGTGCAAAAATCGGTCAAATCCGGGCTTTACTGTCCGGGAAAGTTAGGATTATTCAGCGTTGGCTTTCCATGGCCGGGCAGAGCGCGTAGGATCGGGGCATGAAGCGAGGCAAAATTCGGCCCAAGTTGCGGGCATTGTGGCGATCTGTGCTCGGCGGCTTGCTGTTGCTGGCGTCTGCCTGTGACCGCCCGGAGTCAGAAATCGTTCATCTGGAGCCGCCGCCAGAGCCGTTGGAGGAGGTGGATCTGAGCCCGGCACCGATGGAGATCGACGTCGCCGAGCTGGTGCCGATTATCGACAAGAGCGCCAAGGTGACGATCCTCGGCTACCACCAATTCATCACGACGGGCAAGCCCGGACAGATGACCATCCGCGTTTCCAAGTTCCGCGAGCAGATGCTGGCACTGAAGGAGGCCGGCATCGCGGTGATCGCCCTGT
>QIKC01000289.1 GCA_003232855.1 Verrucomicrobiales bacterium | reverse complement strand
CGCGGTAGCGCGTAAGGGCAGCGATGCGCTGAGGGCTGACGCCCGACCCGCTGATTTTTCTTTTTCTCGAAGTCAAAATCTTCGCGTCCTTCGCGCTCTTCGCGGATAAAAAAATCAGAACCATTCAGGTCTAGAAAAGTCGTTTGCCAATGTTCAGCAAGAGTCCCAACCTCCGCCCCGCCAGTATCTCCGCGCATCCCTTCCTTCCGCATCGCCCCCAGCGAACGGCAAGTCCGCGCTCTATGGGGCCGGGGCGATGCCCCGGGTTGCCCCTGCGTCCATGCAGATGAGTGGCTCATCTGCTGGCTAACGCCAGCAACGGCTATTACGCGGGCGATCGGAACTGCCGTTGGAAGCGTCAGCAACGGGGGCTGTTAGGGGAGCTGGGCGATGAGATTTTCTAGGGTTCGGCCGTATTCTACGTAGCTGTCGAACTGCTTTCGTGCCTTTTCTACGGGGTCTTCGTCTTTCTTTTCCACTTCGTGGAAAACGGCGGCGACGTGGGGTTCGATCGAGACGAAGCCGTCGTAACCGTCGGTGGTGAGGTCGGCGAGGATGCGTTGGACGTAACCTTGGCCGGCGCCGGGTAGGGTGTATTCGCACTCGCCGGTGGCCTTGTCCCAGATGGCGTCTTTGATGTGGATGTGGGCGATGTGGGGTTTGACGGCTTGGTAGAATTCCCATGCGTCTTGGCGTGGGTAAGGGCGCGGTTTCGACCGGTCGGCGATGACCACGGGGTTGCCGGTGTCGAAGACCCATTTCATGTTGGGGATCGCTTCCTGCATCTGCCGTGCGTGGTCGATGCTCATGCCGCCCCAGTTCATGCAGTTCTCGTGGACGGGGGTGATTCCCGCCGCTTCGAAGCGGGAGATGATTTCGCGTGTGCGGCGGATGCGCTCTTCGGCGAGCTGGTCTGCTCGGTCGTCCTCGGGGCTGTCTTCGAGCACGGCGTAGCTCATGATGCGGACGATTTTCGAGCCGAGTTTTCCCATGCGGTCGATGCAGCGGGCGACCTGCGCCTCGGTGATCTCGAAGGGGTCTTCAATGGAGTGCGCCCAGTTGCCGATTGTCGAGCCGACGCCGCAGATTTGGATGTCGGCAGCGGCGAAGGCAGATGCGGCGATGTCGAAAGCTTCGTCTGGGATTTCATGGATGCTACCGTTGTCGAATCCGTCGACCTGGACGAAGCGCGATTCGATGTGTTTCCACCCGAGTTCCTTGGTGGCTGCGATTTGGGCGTCAACGTGGGCGCCGGCTTCGTCTGCGATTCCTGTGAGTGTGAATTCCATGGTGTTGTTAGTGTTTAAATGAATTGGCGAAGTCGTCGGCGCTGGCCGTGCTGGCTTCGATTTGTTTTTTCTGGAAGGTTGAGCTGTTTGCTTTTTCGGCGAGGATGGCCGCGTATTTTTCGGCGTCCATCGGCAGGTCGATTGTCTTGCCTTCCCATGCGGAGAGCAGCGCGGCGTTGGCGAGCTCGATGCTGTGGATTCCCTCTTCGGCTGGCGAGATGAGTTCGGCGCCGTCGCGGATCGCGTCGGTGAAGTTTTGCAAGATTTCGATGTGGTTGCCGCCGTGTCCGGCGACGGGGATTTTCACCGACCATGTGGGGGGCTTGGAGAAGCCGGCTGTGGCGGAGTCGCTGAACTCTGACATTGCCACCTCGTTGCGTGTCCAGCGGATGAACCCGTCGTTGACGGTGAGTAGGCCTCGCTCGGTGACGACTTCGAGCCGGTTGACGCCGGGAGCCTCGCCAGTGGAGGTGATGAAGGTGGCGTTTTTTCCGTCGGCGTAGCGGAAGTAGAGGGTGGCGTCGTCTTCGACTTCGACTTGGTGGTAGCGGCCGAAGTTGCAGAAGCCGGTGACTTGGTCGGGCATGCCGAAGAGCCACTGGAAGAGGTCGAGATTGTGCGGGCACTGGTTGAGCAGGACGCCGCCGCCTTCGCCCTTCCACGTCGCGCGCCAGCCGCCCATGGCGTAGTAGTATTCCGTGCGGAACCAGTCGGTGACCGACCAGTGGATACGGCGCACGGCGCCGGTCTCGCCGTCGTCGATGAGCCGTTTTAGCGTCTTGTAATGGGGGTCGGTGCGCATGTTGAACATGGCGGAGAAGACTCTCTTTCTCCCGGTCTTTTCGTGCGCGTCGATGAGTGCCTGGCAGTCGGATTTGTGGACGGCGAGGGGTTTTTCCATCAGCACGTGCAGGTCGGCTTCGAGCGCCCGTATCCCGATTTCGCGGTGTGAGGGGTGGGGGGTGCAGATGTGGATGGCGTCGATTTTTCCGGAGTCGATCATCTCGCCGACATCGGTGAATTGAGCTTCTCCTTCGCGGGCTTCCGGGAGGCTGGTGGCGTTGGAGCAGACGGCGGTTAGCTCGAGGCCGTTGATTTTGCCGTCGAGCAAGTACTGCCGATGGGCTTTGCCCATGTTGCCGAGGCCGACGATCCCGAGGCGGATATTTTCGCTCATGTGCTGAAGTTAGGGAGGGTTAGCTCTTCGTCGCCTTTTTCTTGGCGGCTTTCTTTTTGGCGCGTGGGGGGAATTCCCAGGCGAGTTTACCGGTGTTTTTGTCGAGCAGGAGGTGGGCGTTGAACTTGCGGCCTTTTTTGGAGATGAAGCCTTCGATGATGTCGGTTTTGCCTTCGCCGAAGAGTTTGATGGCCTGTTCGGCGGCGATGTCTTTTTGCAGGATGGTCTTGCCGAGGCGGGTGCCGTTTTTCTGCTTGTCGGCGGCCATGTCGGGGCAGAGGTAGGCGCGCTCGGTCTCGTAGACTTTGGCGACCTTGCCGCCGGGGAGTTCGGTTTCGCAGAGCAACTGGTCGTCGCTGAGGTTCTTTGCCTCGTTTTCGCGTTCTTCGTCGCCTTCGAAGATGAACTCGGGCTTCCAGCCGCCGCGCGGGCCTTGGGCGAGTTTGAGTTCGGCGGTGAAGGGTTGGCCGAAGCGGTTTTTGAAGTCCTCGAAGGGGCCGATGCGGCCTTTTTCGAGTAGATCTTTGGCCTCCTCCGGTGCGAGTTCGTGGCTGGCGACGTATTTGCTGAGTTTGAACTTGGGTTTGCAGTCGGGGTGCTTGCACTCGTAGTTGCCGTCGGTTTGGCGTAGGCCTTTTTCGTGGCAGGTGGGGCAGGTGGCGTCGAGGTCGGGGAAGGTGCGCTCGGAGAGCGTCTGCATCTTGTTGGCGGTGCGGGAGACGATTTTTTCGGTGAGGGCTTTGATCTCGGCCATGAAGGCGGGGCGGCCGAGTCGGCCAGCTTCCATTTCCTTGAGCTTGTGTTCCCATTCGCCTGTTAGCTCTGGGGAGCGGAGGGCGTCGATGCCGATGTCGTCGAGCAGGTCGAGCAGGGCGAGTCCTTTGTTGGAGACGACGAGGTCGCGTTTTTGCTGTTCGTGGCGGAAGAGATATTTGTGGGCGATGAGGCCTTCGATGATGGCGGCGCGGGTGGCGGGGGTGCCGAGTCCGCGTTCGCTCATGGCCTCGCGCAGGGCTTCGTCATCGACGCGTTTGCCGGCGGTCTCCATGGCGGAGAGGAGGGTGGCCTCGGTGAAGCGCGCGGGGGGGCGGGTTTCCTCTTGTTTGAGTTCGACGGATTGAACCTTCGCGTCCTCGCCGGTTTCAGCGGCGACCAGTTCGTCTTTTTCTGCGGCGACGCCGGGTCGGCGTCCGTAAACTTCGAGGTATCCGGGGGTGACTAGCACCTTTCCGGTGGTGAGGAAGGAGTCTTCGGCGATGCGGGTGATGCGGCGGGTGTTGACGAATTCTGCGGAGGGGAAAAAGATGGCGACCATGCGGCGGGTGACCATGTCGTAGAGCTTGCGCTCTTCTTCTTTGAGGGCGCCTGTCGGGATTTTTCCGGTGGGGGTGATGGCGAAGTGGTCGCTGATTTTGGCGTTGTTGAAGATGCGTTTGTTGGGCTTGAGCCAGCCGTTGGTGAGGATTTTGCCGGAGCTATCGATGATCTCTTTGGCGAGGTTGGCGGAGGGTGCTGCTTTGCTGAAGGCGGAGAGGTTGTCGCGGACGTTGTCGATGTAGTCTTCCGGTAGGCACTTGGAATCGGTTCTGGGGTAGGTGAGCAGCTTGTGGCGGTCGTAGAGGGCTTGGGCGATTTGCAAGGTGCGGCGGGCGGAGAAGCCGAAGCGGCTGGAGGCCTCGCGCTGCAGGGTGGTGAGGTCGTAGAGTTGGGGCGGGGCTTGCTTGGCCGGTTTTTTGATTTCTTCGACGGTGCCGGTTTTTCCTTCGCAGCGGTCGCAGATGGCTTGTGCTTCGTCTTCTGACCAGATGCGTTCGGTGCGCGATTGGTCGTCGGTGGGGTCTTTTTTGAAGTTCTCGCGGAACCAACGGCCGTGGTAGTCGCCAGCGGCGACGCTGAAGTCGGCGTGGACTTCGAAGTAGTCGCGCGGGATGAAGGCGCGAATTTCTTTTTCGCGTTCTGCGAGGATGACGAGGGTGGGAGTTTGGACGCGACCTGCGGTGGTGACGTTGAAGCCGCCGTGGCGGGAGTTGAAGGCGGTGAGGGCGCGGGTGCCGTTGAGGCCGATGAGCCAGTCGCTCTCTGAGCGGCAGAGTGCGGCATCGGCGAGCGGGCGCATCTGGGCGTCGTCGCGCAGGTCGGCGAAGGCTTCGAGAATGGAGTTGTTGGTCATCGACTGCATCCACATGCGGCGGATGGGTTTGTCGCTGTCGGCGACTTGCATGAGGTAGCGGAAGATGAGTTCGCCCTCGCGACCGGCGTCACAGGCGTTGACGATGGAGTCGATGTCTTTGCGCTTGATGAGGCGGACGAGGAGGTTGAGTCGGCTTTCGCTTTTTTCGATGGGCTGGAGTTCGAACTGGTCGGGAATGACCGGCAGGTGCTTGATGCCCCAGGGGAGTTTTTTGCCGTTGGCGCCGGAGGGCATTTTGAGTTCGACGAGGTGTCCGACGGCGGAGGAGACGACGGCTTGATCGCTTTCGAAGTAGGTGTTTCGGTCGCGGCCTTTTTTCTCGAACTTGCCCAATTCTTTGGACAAGACGCGAGCTAGGTCGGTGGCTACGCTGGGTTTCTCTGCGATGATAAGGGTCTTTGGCATGGTCTGGGCGGAACCTAGGGGGGAGATTTGAGATATTTCAAATGAGTTTCACGAAGTATTTGCCTGGGAGTGCCTTGAGGAGGCCCTTCATTTCGAGTTTCAGGAGGGTGACGGAGACCTCTGGGATGCCCATATTTACAGCATCTGCGAGCAAATCGATGTGCCATTCGGCGGTGCCCATGGCGTCGTAAAGAATTTTTTCAGATTCGCCGAGTCCGATGGGTGTGCGGGGCTTTGGATCGGGTAAATCGGAGGTATTCGGGGTGACTGGCATGAGGAGCTCGAGGTCTTCGAGGATGTCGCGTGCGTCGAGGACGAGTTTGGCGCCTTGCTGGATGAGGCGGTTGGCGCCCTTCGAGGTGGGGCGGTCGATGGGGCCGGGGACGGCGTAGACATCGCGGCCGGATTCGGAGGCTTGGCGGGCGGTGATGAGGGCGCCGCTCCTGCCGGGGGCTTCGACGACGAGGGTGCCGCGGCACCAGCCGGCGACGATGCGGTTGCGCATGGGGAAGGAGCGTTTTTCCGGCGGGAAGTCGATGGGGAATTCCGAGACTACGGCGCCGCTGGTGGCGATGCGTTCGGCGAGCGCCATGTTTTCCGGCGGGTAGACTTGGCCGAGGCCGCTGCCGATGACGGCGATGGTGCGCCCGCCTGAGGCGAGGGCGCCTTCGTGCGCGGCGGTGTCGATGCCGCGGGCGAGTCCGCTGACGACGCAGAGGCCGGCGTGGGCGAGTTGGAAGCCGAACTTGCGCGCGGCCTCGGTGCCGTAGTGGGTGGCGCGGCGCGAGCCGACGATGGCCAGCGCGTGGGCGTCGCTGGGGAGTAGTTCGCCCCATACGTAGAGGATGAGTGGCGGTGCGTAGATTTGCCGCAGCGGGGCGGGGTAGAGTTCGTCCTCCATGGTGACGACGCCGAGTTTGCGCTCGTCGATCTTTGTCAGTTCGGCATCGAGGTCGATCGAGTCGCGCCAGGTGGCGATGGTGGTGGCGGTTTCGCTGCCGACGCCTTTGGCGCGGGCGAGGTCGGCGGGGCGGGCGGAGAGGATGTCGGCCGGGGTGGGGAAGTGCTCGAGCAGAGCGCGCACGCGGGCGGGGCCGATGCCCGGCAGCAGATTGAGGGCGATGTATGCTTCCCGTGTATCCACGATTTGTTAGGTGTCTAGCGGAGGGATTCGATCGCGGCGGTGATTTCGTCCTCTGTGATGTCGTCGCGCAGGACTGCGCTGCCGAGTTCTGGAACGAGAACGAAGCGCACCTGGCCGTTGTGGAATTTTTTGTCGGTGCGCATGAGTTCGAGGATGCGTTGGGTGTCGAGGTCTGGGTCGAGGCGGGTGGGCAGGTCGAATTTTTGCAAGGCGGCGATGACTCGCGCGGCGTCGCATTCGGGTAGGCCGGCGCGGGCGCTGGAGATGCGGCCGGCGGCGATGAGGCCGAGGCTGATGGCCTCGCCGTGCAGGAAGCGGCCGTAGCCGCCGGCGGCCTCGATGGCGTGGCCGACGGTGTGGCCGTAGTTGAGGTGGGCGCGGGTGCCGGTGGTTTCGCGTTCGTCTTCTTCGACGACGCGGGCTTTGATGGCGACGTTGCGGGCGATTAGCGGTGCCAATCCGGTGGCGCCATCGACGGCCATAATGGGCTCGAACATGGCGGCGTTGGCGGCGTGTTTGATGACTTCGGCGAAGCCTTCGTTGAACTCGCGTTCGGGCAGGCTTTGCAAGGTGTCGGTGTCGGCGATGACGAGGCGCGGTTGGTGGAAGGCGCCGATGAGGTTTTTGCCTTCGGGCGTGTTGACGCCGGTTTTGCCGCCGACCGAGCTATCGACTTGGGCAACGATGGTGGTGGGGATTTGGACAAAGGGGATGCCTCGGTAGAAACCGGCCAGGTCACCGACGACGCCGCCGCCGAGGGCGACGAGGAAGCTTCCGCGTCCGTGGCCGCCGCGGATCATCTGGCGGCAGATGTCTTCGGTGACGTTCATCGATTTGCTAGATTCTCCGGCTGGGACGACGATTTGTTGTACGGTGATGCCCGCCGCTTCGAGCGAAGCGCGGACGCTGTCGGCGTAGAGCGGGGCGACGTTGCTGTCGGTGATCAGGGCGCAGTTTTTGCCGAGCCCGAG
>QIKC01000232.1 GCA_003232855.1 Verrucomicrobiales bacterium | reverse complement strand
CGATGTCGGCGCTGCTCAGTTCACCGGAATCCACCGTCTCGTCGGCGGCAGACGCATAGAGCGGCTGCCGCTCCGCCAGCAGGCGCTCGACGGTTGCGCGCGGGTCATCCGTCTGCAACAGCGGCCGTTTATTGTTCCTTCCCACCCGCTCCATAATCACTTCGATATCCGCCTCCAACCAAACCACAATACCCGCCGCGCGCAGCGCCTCGACATTGCAAACACTGCTCACGACGCCGCCACCGGTCGAGATCACGGTGCGTTCGACACCCGCTAAGGCGGCGAGCACCTGTGCCTCGAGCGTTCGAAACGCCGGCTCGCCATCATCGGCAAAAATTTCGCTAATCGCCTTGCCCGCCCGCGCCACGATCTGCGCATCGGTATCGATCAAAGCGAAGCCCAACAAGCGCGCCAATTCGCGCGCCACCGTCGATTTTCCCGTGCCCATGAAACCGATCAGTATCACGTTCGGCGGCGTCTGGCGTCTGGCGTCTGGCATCCCCGACCCTACTCCGCCCGGCCACGGGCGAAAGGGAAACCAACGAGAGCGCGCCCAATCTCAGCCGAGCCCGATGCTCGCGAAGCGGCGGGCGAGCATGTCGGTTACCACCTTTTCCAGAGCCGCGTCGCCGATGCGCGCGGCGACCTCTTTGACAAAACCAAAGGTCAGCAACTGCCGCGCTGCTGTCTCGCTGATGCCGCGCGCGCGCAGGTAGAAAAGCTCCTCGTCAGGGATCGGCCCGGAGGTGGCGCCGTGGCTGCACTTGACCTCGTCGGCATTGATCTCGAGGCCGGGCATCGAGTTCGCCTCGACCCCCTCCGACATCAGCAAATTGCGGCAGGTCTGGTAAGCGTCGGTACCATGCGCACCGGCGCCGACTTTGATCAGACCGGAAAAGACCGTCCGCGCCTGGTCGTAGAGCGCGTTCTTGTAGAGCAAATTCGAGGTCGTGCGCGGGCTCTCATGCAGCTGCAAGGTGCGCTGATCCATCTCCTGATCGTTTTCGGGAACGCAGATGGAAAGCATGTCGCTGTTGGCCGCCTCGCCGACCATGCGACTGAGCGATTCGACGCGCGTCCAGTCGCAGCCGAGATTCAGCAGCAGAGTCTTAGCGTCCGCCCCGGCGGCGGCGAGCGTCGAGTTGACCTGCACCGAGCGCGCCCGCTCGCTCAAATTTTGCGTCCGCAGATAACGGAGTTGGGAATCTTCACCCGCCACGAGGTCGGCGACCCCACAACAAAATCCGCCCTCGTCGGCGGCGGATGCCACATACTCGGCGACAGTGGCCACGGCACCGCGGCCGGTGACGATCAGACTGTGCGGAAAAATCGACGCGCCATCGCCCGAAAGCCAGTGAAACACCTCGACCGGGCGTGGCAACACCACGCCATCGGGGACGAAAAGGAAAAAACCCTCGCGCAAACGCGCACGGTGCAGGGCGGCGAACTTCGCCGAACCGAGCCGCGCCGGCTCACGCATGAAGGCGGCGCGCACCAGCTCGGCGTCCTCGAGCAGCGCTTGGGAAAGCGGTTTGAAAATTACGCCCAGTGCCGCCAATTCGGCATCGAGCATCGGTTCTGCGATCAGTCGATCGTTCGCAAAAACGATGCGCCCGCAGCTCTCGGCCAGCGCGGACGAGCGCGTGAGCAGATCGGCAGCGATCGCCTCGTCCACCTCCGGCGCGTCGTGATAACTATCAAAATCAAGCCGCTTCAAATCGGCGAAACGCCAAGTCTGGTCAGTACGCCTCGGCATAGGCAGGGACAAAAATTCGTCCCAGGCCGCAACGCGCGACTCGGCATACCAGCCCGGGAGTCCCGGGGCGACAGGTTCCGGCGTGTCGGAGAACGACGACGCCACGGCAATTTCGGGATCTAACAATGCTTCAGACACAATGATAATTCAAATTTTAACCAATCGGGTTCCGCCAATCACGCGCCTAGCCGACGCTATCTTCCATCTCCAGATCGATGAGACGTTTGAGCTCGACCGAATACTCCATGGGAAACTCGCGCACCAAATCGTTAACGAATCCGTTGACGCTGAGGCTCATGGCCTCCGCCTCGCTGAGGCCGCGCTGGCGCATGTAGAAAATTTGTTCCTCGCTAACCTGGCTAACGCTGGCTTCGTGCTGAGTGGCGTGCTGATTACCGCGCACGGTGATGGCCGGGTAGGTGTCAGTCTGGCTGCTGGAGTTAATCAGCAAGGCGTCGCACTCGGTATTGTTCTTGCAGCCCTTGAGGTGCTTGGGGATGTGAACCTGACCGCGGTAGGTGGAGCGGCCTTTGCCGACGCTGATCGATTTGGAGACGACGTTAGAGGTCGTGTAATCAGCGGCGTGGATCATCTTCGCCCCGGTGTCCTGATGCTGGCCATCGTTGGCGAGGGCGATGGAGATGACCTCTCCGCGAGCGCCGCGCCCCTTCATAACCACGCCGGGGTATTTCATGGTCAGACGACTGCCAATGTTGCAATCGATCCAGCGAATCTCTGCGTCCTCGTGGGCGAGGCCGCGCTTAGTGACCAAGTTAAAGACGTTGGCACTCCAATTCTGAACGGTGATGTATTGGATCTTGGCACCTTTCATGGCGACCAGTTCGACCACGGCACTGTGCAGAGTCGCCGTCTCGAATTTCGGAGCGGTGCAGCCCTCCATGTAAGTGAGTTCCGCGCCCTCATCGACGATGATCAGCGTGCGCTCGAACTGCCCGAACTGCTCCGTGTTGATACGGAAGTAGGCCTGCAGCGGGTGCTTCACCTTCACCCCCGGCGGCACGTAGATGAAGCTACCGCCACTGAATACGGCGCTGTTGAGAGCGGAAAATTTATTGTCGCCGGTGGGGATCACTTTACCGAACCATTTGCGGAAAATCTCCGGGTGTTCGGCGAGACCCTCCGAGCTGTTGACAAAGATGACGCCCTGCTCAGAGACGGCGGCCTTCACGTTGGAGTAGGCCGCTTCGCTATCGAACTGCGCCTCGACACCAGCCAAAAATTTGCGCTCCTGCTCCGGGATACCGAGCCGCTCAAAGGTCTCCTTCATCTCATCCGGCACGTCGTCCCACGAGCGCGCCGGCGCCTGGCCACTGGCTAGGTAGTAGCGGATTTCGTCGAAGTCGATCGCCTTCAGGTCATCGCTCGCCCAGTGGGTCGGCATCGGTTTGGATTCGAAGACCTTCAACGCCCGCTTGCGGAAGGCGCGAATCCAATCCTCCTCACCCTTCGCGTCCGAGATATAATCGACGGTGGCCTCATTAAGGCCACGCCCGGCGTCGAGCTTGTATTTGACGTCGTAGTGAAAATCGCCGGTATCACGGTCGATATCGATCGCGGCGCTAGTGTCGGTTGCGGTGCTCATGACTTTCTTCTAATTTTGTCCAAACCCTTATCGGATCCGTCTCAGGCTGCGTTCTCTTCGACGACCCAATCGTAGCCTTTTTCTTCGAGTTCAAGGGCGAGCGACTTGTCGCCACTTTTGATGATTTTTCCGTCGGAGAGCACGTGTACGTGATCGGGGACGATATAATCAAGCAGCCGCTGATAGTGGGTGATGACCAGGAAGCCGCGATCGGGCGAACGCATGGCGTTGACGCCCTCGGAGACGATTTTCAGGGCGTCAATATCGAGACCACTGTCGGTTTCGTCGAGCACGGCATACTTCGGCTCTAACATAATCATTTGCAAAATCTCGTTGCGCTTTTTTTCGCCGCCGGAAAAGCCCTCGTTGACCGCTCGCCCAGTGAACTTGCGGTCGATGCCGAGGCGATCCATCTTGGCGTACATGTCCTTGTAAAAAGCGACCGCATCGATCTCTTCGCCGTCAGGCAGGCGCGCCTGCAGGGCGGCGCGCAAGAAGTTAGCGTTGCTGACGCCGGGGATTTCGGCGGGATATTGAAAAGCGAGGAACAGGCCGGCGCGCGAGCGAGCGTCGATTTCCATGTCGAGCAAATCGGCGCCGTCGAGCAACACCTTGCCCGCCGTCACCTCGTAATCGGAATGGCCAGCCATGACCTTGGCCAACGTGCTCTTACCGGAGCCGTTCGGCCCCATGATGGCGTGGACCTCGCCAGCGGGCACGGTCAAGGTCAGCCCCTTGAGGATCTCGGTGCCATCGACTGAGGCGTGTAGGTCTTTGATTTCTAAGCTCATGTTGTTTTTCTATTCTCGGGATCTGATTTCTGTGGCGTCCGGGCGTTAACGGGCTCTGGCCACTTTAGCGCATTTCGGGCAACGCCCGCGCACGGCGATATCGAAACGCTCCACGGTGGCGCCACGCGGCACCTTGAAAGTCTTTGCAAGTTCGGCCCCATTTTTGAGGTCAATATCGAGCACCGTGCCGCAATCGGCGCAATGGAAATGCCCGTGCGGCGCAAGATTTCCGCAGTAACGAGACGGCTCGCGATCGACGTTCACCTGCTTCACCACCCCGGCACCGGCGAGGGTGTCCAAACAGTTGTAAACCGTGGCCAGAGAGATGCTCGGCATGCGCACCTTGGCACGCATGAAGACCTCGGTTGCGGTCGGGTGGTCGGAGTGCTCCATGAGCACCTCGTACACTTCCCGGCGCTGCGGGGTCATACGGTGGCCACCGCCGAGGTCGATCGGCGGTCTGTCGTCGTGGTCGGACATCTTACCCACTCATAGCGAGGGAGCTAATCCTTATCAATAATTATTCTAAATAAAAATTTAATTATACCCGCGCCTCTTATCGACCCGCACGCACGAGGCCTCAAATTGTCCTATACCTTGAAATATTGAATTATGATGCAAAAATATCTTTGAAAAGAATCAAAAAGATGAGTATAATGTTCAAATGAGAATCAGCGTTGAAATTGATGAGGCGATTGTGAACGAGCTGATGGCGATCACTGGCGAGGGGTGCCGGAGTCCCGCGATGGCGAAAGCGATCACCGAATTTGTGCGGCGGAAGAAGGCCAGCGAATTCGGGCATTTGATGCGGGAAGGGGCGTTCGATTACCCTGATCCTGTTGGCAAGAGCGAAGACGACCCCGCCAATCCGGTGCCTGTGCTGGTCGAAGATTGAGCAATGGTATTGGTTGATTCTTCAGTATGGATCGAAGCGCTCCGCCGCAACGGACGGTTGGAAGTCAAGATGGCGCTCGAATCCCTGCTCGACGCCTATGAGGCACAGTGGTGCTCCCCCGTCCGCCTCGAGGTGCTGGGCGGCGCGCGCAAGGAGGAGCGCGGCAGGTTGGGACGACATTTCGCGGTGATTCCCTATCGCTCCTGCACGGAGGAGGATTGGGATAACGCGGTGGCGTTGGCCTGGAAGATCCGTGACCATGGGATCACGATCCCATGGCTCGATGTGCAAATCGCATCCCTCGCGCTGGCCGACGAGGTGCGCATTTACTCCATCGATGCCCATTTCGGAAAAATCGCTCCGCTCACCGGCCTCCAACTTTACGAGCCCGGATACGGCGGATCGTTCCGGCCTGAATAACAAAATAGCATGCAAGTACCTGGCACTAAATCTCTTCACGCCCGCTCGTAGAACGCCCCACGGCCTTTGCCTTTCAGGCGGATAAGACCTAGGCCGACGAGTTCACGAAATTTCGTTTTCAGTGTGTTCGGGTTCATTTCGAGACGCTTGGCCGCCGTGGAGAGCGTCCAAGTCCGTTCCTCTTCGAACAGCGCCGCCAACCGCGCCGCCTGCTGCGAAAGGGTGTCGTGGACGTCGGCGACTTCGGCCAGGCGGGTTTGCAGCCTCACCGTCTGCCCTTGCAAAGCGCGCAAGAAAAAGCACACCCACGATTCCCAATCCGGATCCTCGGTAAGCAGGCTGGTCTGCGTGCGCCGCAGCGCGAGGTAGTAGCTGTCCTTGCTCGCTTCGACCACCGCTTCCAGAGAAGCGTAGGGGACGTAAGCGTATTCCGCCCGCAGCAGGAGCAAGGTCGTCAGGATCCGGGACAGTCGCCCGTTGCCGTCCTGAAACGGATGGATGGCGAGGAACTGGACGATAAACACCCCGATCCGCAACAGCGGATGCAGCAGTTCCTCCGCCTCGACGCGGCGATGCCAGGCCATCAAGGCCGCCATCTCGGCGGGGGTGTCGAAGGGTGGCGTGGTGGCGAACACCACGCCGATCTCCCGCCCGTCCGAATCGAACGCTGCGACGTGGTTCGGCAGGGTCTTATACGCCCCCCGATGCCGATCGTCTTTGCTGCTGTGCCGCAAGAGATCGCGGTGCAGTTGCAGGATGAGTCCCTCGTTGAGGGACATCGCTTCGTGGTGGGAAAACACCAGCTCCATCGCAAAGGCGTAGCCCGCGACCTCCTCTTCATCCCGACTCCGGAACGACTCCGTCTGCAAGCGCCCGAGCAAGTCCGCGACCTCTGCGTCACTCATCTTCGAGCCCTCGATCCGGGTCGAAGAACCCACGCTCTCGATCGTCGCGATCCGCCGCAGCCCGGAGAGCCTTTCGGGAGAAAGTCCCTGCAAAGCCTGCCAATGCCCCTGATAGCGATCGATCTCGCTGATCAGCCGGAGCATCTCGCGGGTGACGGGGATTTCGATAGGTAAATTGATCGACATCCCACCCACAATATCCGTTTATTGCCTTTTTTCTACCCGTTTATACCCGTTTATACCCGTTTATACCCGTTTATACCCGATTTGACCTATTTCCAGGCATCCCTTCCTTCCACATGATTCGGCAAGTACCTGGCACTGAATTAATGACTACTCGGTCGCTGGGGTCGCTATAGGGGATTTGGAGAGATATTCATCGGCATTATGACCTGCGGGCAGCGAGTATTGCCACGCCCAATCACCGTGTTTCCTGCGCTTTGTG
>QIKC01000339.1 GCA_003232855.1 Verrucomicrobiales bacterium | reverse complement strand
ACAAACGCCGTGTCCGTCGTATTGCCCGCATCGGTGGTTTCGGTGATCAGGACCGCCCAGCTATTGGTGGATAGTCCAAGACTCAGTAGGCCGGCAAGTAGAATGTGTTTCATGGTGATTACTGCTAGGAATTTGCTTTTTGCGGGGTGTCCCTGAGGACGTTGTTGTGGTGATCGGAGAGGGGGAGAAAAGGGGGCGATGATGTTGAGCTTGAACTGTTTCATTGTCTGTAAAATGAGATGAAATGCGCGCCCAGATGGAGGCTCTTACGATTAGAAAGCCGCGCATAATAAAATAGAGAGCCTGAAAGGCAACCCAAAGTTCCGGCATTTTTCCGAAAACCCAAAATGCCCCCTCAGCGCGTAGAGCAAAGAGCACAGGGGGGCAGTCCCCTTGAGAGAACTGTAGTCGTCTTCCCGCTTTCGATGCATCGTTCTCGATGAGCACCGATTTGTCAGCTCGTTGCATCGAAAATACCTGGCACGAATGGCAATCCATATCTGATCGGCTACCGCGAAGGGATTTTTTGCCCGCGAATGGACGCGAATGGACGCGAATTTTTATGAAATTCGTGGGTAAAGCGTGGCGGGCGCCGTTATTTCGCGAGTTCGTAGATTTTGCCGTCCCAGCTGAGGATCCATAGCTCGCCGTCGGGGCGGGTGGTGAACATGGTGGGTTGGAAGCTATTGGCTTTTTTGTCGTCTGTGGCGTTGCGCGGGCGCAGGATGGTGTTGGAGATTTTTTTGCCGTCGTCGTCGACTGTGAGCGCCCAGACGAAGCCGGATTTCCAGTCGCCGTAGATATATTTTCCCTGCAGTTCGGGGAAGGCGTCGCCTTGATAGACGACGCCGCCGGTGATGCTGATGCCGTCGGCGTGGCTGTATTCGTGCACTGGATCAATGAGGGTGATGGCGTCTTTGCCTTCGGTGGTGAGTGGTGGGTTGCGGCTTAGTGCGAGGTCGTGCGCGCCTTCGCGGTAGCTCCAGCCGTAGTTGCCGCCTTTGGTGATGAGGTTGATTTCTTCCCACATGGCCTGGCCGACATCGGCGCACCACAGGCGGCCTTTTTTGTCAAAATGCAGCCCCCAGGGGTTGCGCATGCCGTAGGCCCAAATCTCTGCCAATGCGCCGGGCGTGGCGATGAAGGGGTTGTCGGCGGGGATGCCGTAGGGGAGGTCGCCGGAGCGGGTGTCGATGTCGAGGCGTAGGATTTTTCCGAGTGGCGAGAACAGGTTCTGCGAGTGGGTTAGCGGGTCGTTGCCATTGCCGCCGTCGCCGGTGGACACGTAGAGGTAGCCGTCGGGGCCGAAGGTGGGGAGGCCGGAATTGTGGTTCCAGAAGGGCTGGCGGATCTCCAATAGGTGGCGCTCGCTGGTGGGGTCGGGCTTGTTATCGATAGCGACGAATTCGGAGAGGATCGAGCGTTTGGGGTCTTGGCGCGAGTAGTAGACGTAGAATTTGCCGTTGGAGGTGTAGTTTGGGTGGAAGGTGAGGCCGAGCAGGCCTTCTTCGAAATCTTTATCGATGGTTACGCGCTCGGTGAGGTCGAACCAGATGGCGGCTTCGCTCGCGTTGCGGTCTTTTGGCAGGATGTAAATGATGCCGCCCTGGGCGACGATGAGCTCGGTGTCGGTTCCGGGTAGGATCGCGGTGGTGACCGGTTTTTTGATGGTTAGGTTGGGGAAGGCGGGGACGAAAGTTGGGCTTGCCGTGGCGGTGGCGAGCACTAGGGGCAGGGTCAGGATGGCGGCGATGATGTGGTGGGAGAGGGTCATGATGTAAGTGATCAGTTAGAGGAGTTCGTAGGCGAGTATGCTGAGCGAATAGATGGCGGCGGTCTCGGTGCGCAGGACGATGGGGCCGAGTGTCATCGGCAGGCAGCCGGCGTTTACTGCGGCGTTGATTTCGGCGGGTGTGTAGTCGCCTTCGGGGCCGATTAGGATGAGGGCGGATTTGGGGGCGGAGCCGTGCTCGGTATGGTGTTCGGCTAGGATCTCTTTCAAGTGGCGTGCGCCGGGTTGCAGGGAGGCGACGAGAAGCAGGTCGTAGTCGGTAGCTCCGGCGGCGAAAAACTGTTCGGTGGTGACTGGCGGATGGATGGTGGGGAGGAAATTTTGGCCGGATTGTTTGCAGGCTTCGACGGCGCGTGCCTGCCATTTGGCGCGCTTTTTTTCGCGCTGTTCGCCGTCGAGATGGATGACTGTGCGTTCGGAGAGTAAGGGGTGGATTTCTGAGGCGCCGAGTTCGGTGGCTTTCTCGATGATGAGATCCATGTTTTTGCCCTTGGGCACGGCTTGGGCGATGGCGATCTGGGCGCCGAGTTCCGGGGAGCGGCTCGGGCGCGCGGGTGCGAGCCGGACGGCACCGCGCTCGGCGGCGATGATCGTGGTGGAGATCTCGGCGCCGCGGCCATCGAAGGCAGTCACTTTGTCGCCCTCGCCCAGTCGCAGGACGTTGAGGCAGTGGTGCGATTCGGCTTCGGAAAGCACTGGTGATTCCGGGTTCCAATCGGCCGCAGGAATGTAGAAGCGGGGCATCGGGGGGGAGTTTTAAGTGGTTAAGTTTTAAGTTTTTAAGTGGGAGAAGGCGGGGATGCCCAATTTCCTAATCATCCAATCATCCAATCATCTAATTATCCAATATCCTCACTGAAAGAAGCGTTTGGCTTTTTCGAAGAAGGTCTCGTGCAGGGGGGAGTTTTTTTGGCCGATGGAGTCGGAGAATTCTTGGAGTTTTTCGCGTTGTCCCTTGTTGAGTTTGGTGGGGATTTCGACTTGAACTTGGATCATGAGGTCGCCTTTGCGTGAGGAGTTGAGGAACTGGATGCCGCGGTTGCGGAGGCGGAAGATGGTGCTGTTTTGGGTGCCGGGCGGGATCTTGATGGATGATTTTCCATCGAGGGTGGGCACTTCGAGTTCGCCGCCGAGGGTGGCGGTGGCGAAGGAGATGGGGATCTCGCAGAATAGGTCGTTGTCATCGCGTTCGAAAACGTCGTGCTCTTTGACGTGGACGACGACGTAGAGGTCGCCGGATTCGCCGCCGCGGCGGCCGACTTCGCCGTTGCCGGTGGAGCGAATGCGCGAGCCGTGGGCGATGCCGGCGGGGATGCCGAGTGTGATGCGGGTCAGTTCTTCGACCCGTCCGTCGCCGCCACAGGCCGCGCAGGGGTCTTTGAGGGTTTGGCCGCTGCCGCGGCATTCGGGGCAGGTTTGCCTTACTTGGAAGAAGCCTCGCGAAGAGATGACCTGTCCGTGGCCTTCGCAGGTGCCACAGGTGGCGGTGCTGCTGTCGGCGGTGGATCCGCTGCCGCTGCATTTTTTGCAGGACGCGGCCTTTTCCAGTTCGAGTTGTTTTTCGATTCCGGTGGCCGCTTCTTCTAGGGTGATTTCCAAGTCGTAGCGAAGGTCGGCGCCGCGGTTGTCGCCGTCGCCGCCGCGGGTTCTGCCGCCACCGAATAGCCCGTCGAAGATGCCGCCGGCGCCGCCACCGCCGCCGCCACCACTGCCGAAGACTTCGCGGAATAGGTCGAAGGGGTCGTGGCTGCGGGCGCCGCCATTGCCGGAGACGGCGGCGTGGCCGAAGCGGTCGTAGGCGGCGCGTTTCTGCTCGTCGCTGAGGATTTCGTAGGCTTCGCCGGCTTCCTTGAAGCGTTCTTCGGCGCTGGGGTCGTCGGGGTTTTTGTCTGGGTGGTGTTCGACGGCTGCCTTGCGGTAGGCTTTTTTGATCTCGATGGTGGTCGAAGTTTTGGTGATACGGAGGACTTCGTAGTAGTCGCGTTTGCTCATTGGGGGGAAGTTTTAAGTGTTCAGTTTTAAGTTTTAAGTGGTCGCGCTGTTGCGACTTAGAACTTGAAAACTTGACCCTTGTTACTGGTTGTCAGCGGCGGCTTCTGGGCCTTTGGAGACGATGACGTTGGCGGCTCTGAGCAGGCGGTCGTGGAGGCGGAAGCCGCGGCGGAGGAGGGAGATGACTTGGCCTTCGGGGATGGTGTCGCTGTGTTCTTGGGAGAGGGCTTCGTGTTGGTTGGGGTCGAACACTTCGCCGATGGCGGCTACTTCGATGGCGCCTTGGGCGGCGAGGAAGTCGTCGAGTTGTTTGTGCACCATTTCCATGCCTTTGCCGATGATGGAGTCCTCGCCTTCGGCTTTGGCGGCGTCGAGGCCCATTTGGAAATTGTCGATGATGGGTAGCAATTCGCCGAGTAGGCCGGCGTTGCCGAATTTGATGGCGTCGGCTTTGTCGCGCGCCATGCGTTTGCGGTAGTTGTCGAGTTCTGCCTGGGCGCGTGCGGCGCGGTCTTTCCAGCGTGCGGCCTCGTCGAGGGCGACTGCCAGTGGGTCGGCGGGCGGCTCTGGGGAGGCGGGCTCGGCGACGGGTGGGTCGACGGCTTGCTGGGGAACTTCGGGGGCGGGATCGGTGTCGGTGGGTATTTCTGCGCTCATGGGTGCGGTGCGTTTTCGGGCGCGCATTATAGCGTGGATCGCCGGGAAATCTCCGAAAAGAAATGACCGTCTAGGGCGCTGCTGACATGCTGGCAGAGATCCGGTAGAACGCGGTGCCGTCGGTGGGCGGGGGTAGGCGCAGGACGACGCGTTCGGTGCCATCGCCGAGGTCGGTGATGGCGTCGATTTGGAAATCGCTGCCAGCGGTGGCGGGCGACCATTCGGCGATGTTGGTGGAGTGTTCGATGGTGAGGTGGAAGGCGGCGGCGGTGACGCGGGTGAAGGTGAGTAAGGGGGTGCCGTCTGGGGCGTTGGAAAGGGAGGGGAGATTGTCGCGCGGGGCGTCGTGGGCGCGGGGGTCGAGGTCGAAGAGGAATTCGGCGAAGTTGGGCCAGGCGTTGCGGTTTGGGTCGTCGAGTGGTCCGGCGTCTGGGGCGTCGGTGGCGCCAAAGTGGTCGATCTGCCAAGCGGCGTAACCGGGGAGCGTGCCGGGGGTGCCGGTGCCGGTGGCGGAGAGGCGCAGTGGGGGGGCTTCGATGAAGGTGGTGTGTAAGGTGATTTCGGCGGGTGCGGTTCCGAGTGCGGTGGGGGAATAGGTGAGAGCGATGGCTGCTGAGCTGCGAGCCGGGATGTCGAGTGGTAACGGGGTGCTGACGGCGTGGGCGTCGGAGGTGGATTGGAAACCGCTGATGGTGAGGGTTTCGACGCCGTGGTTGGTGATGGTGGCCTCGGCGGTGGCGTCGCTGCCGAGGGGGACGGGGCCGAGGTCGAGGGTGGCGGGGGCGGTGGTGAAGTGACGCAGGGGGATGGTGGTGGCTGATTGGGAGAAGTTGTCGTAGAGGAAGAGGTGTTCGGCGGCGCCGCTGATGGCGGAGAGTTCGGTGGGGAAGGACAGGGTGAGTATGTTGGCGCCACCGGTGCTGAGGCGGCGCAGGGCGGTGCCGGTGACGGCGAGTTCGCCACCGGGGGAGGTGGCGAACACGGGGGTGCCGAGGTCGCCTAGAAAGCGCAGGTTTTGGTTGAAGACGTGACCGCCCCAGAAGATGCGCGTGCCTTTGGCGGAGACTAGCAGTGGTGTGGTCGATGCGGGTGAGGGTGGGGAGCTGAGGGATTGGAAAGTGTCGCTATCGAGGCGATGGCGGGTGATTCGGATGAGCTCGGGGGACTCGAAAGCGCGGAAGTAAACGGGGGGCGAGGCGGAGGATGCGCTGGTGGCGCTGAGTGCTGTGTTGCCTGTCTGCTGGTTCGAAATCGAGGTGCCACTCGAACTGTCTAGCAAACGAAGGGAACCCTTTATTGCCTCAGCATAGATCTGTCCGGCGGGGCCGGCGGCGAGCTGGGCGATGTTCGAAATGGCGAGGTCGAGCGGAGCCAATTTAGTGAAGGTGGCGAGGTCGGCTCGTTGCAATGTCGTGCTGTTTGCGGTGGCGAGGTAGAGGACGTCGTCGGCGGGGTGGATGGTGGCGGCGGTGATTTGGGGGCCGATCGAGAGGCTGGCGAGGAGGTTGCCGTCGGTGGCGTCGAAGGCGAACAGGATGCCGCTGCCGGGCTGGCCATCGCCGCGGCGGATGCCGTAGACTCGGGGGCGGTTGGGGTCGGCGATGAGTTGGTCGAGGGTGGAATCGAAGAAGGTGGCAGCGACGGTGACGAACTGGGTTCCGTCCGGGGTGGTGATGGCGACCGTGGATTCGGATTGTTCGCCAGGAGGCAGTAGGGCGGGATCGACGGTGATGGCCAGTTCAGAGGGGGTGGTGCCGGTGGTGGCTCCTAGTTGGATCCAGGTGGCGCTAGTGCTGGCGCTCCAGGTGAGTTCGGAGGCCTCGAGCGAGGTGATCGTGAGGGTCTGAGTGCTGGGCGGGATACCTTCGACGACTCCGAAGTCGAGCGCGTTGGGAGAGTGTTCGATGCCGGTGCCGGTGATTCGGATTTGGAACGGAATTTCCAATAGGTCTGGGGCGGATGATAGGATGCTGATGGTGTCAAAATAGGTGTCCGGGAGAAGGTTTTCGGTGTTGATGGTGAACCGGATCGTCGTCGTTTGGTCGGGGGGGAGGATGTCGCTTTCGGGTGTGGCGATGAAGCGTAGGGGGAAGATTGAGGTGGGCAGGAAAAACCAAGAGAGATTTTGGTCTCCGACGTTGCCGATTTCGATGGAAAAGGTGACGGCCGGGGTTCTTTCTGATATAGTTAGGGCGATGTCGGGCGGAGGAGCGGCGAAGGCCGGCGCGGCGCGGCTGGTGCCGGTGAGGCAGAGGTTTATGGGGCGATGCGCTCGAGGACGAGGCGGAAGAAGGATTCGTCGCCGCTGGTGGGGAAGCTGGCGCGTTGGTGTCCGGCGGGGGAGCTGCCGAGGGCGGGTGGGGCGTCGCCGATCCAGGCGGCGGTGCCGTCACGTTGGGCGATGGTTTGCCAAGTGCCGAGGTCGGTGGATGTCTGGGCGAGGTAGCGGACGTCGGGGCGAGATTCGGAGGGGAGGTCGAGGGTGAAGGTGCCAGGCGCTGCGGAGATCGGGGCGGGTGCGCCGGGGGCGATGCCGAGCGCGTACTCGGCGAAGGCGGAGAGGCCGTTGCCGTCGGGGTCGGCGTCGGGGTTGGTGATGGCATTGGCGGCGGCCCAGAGGTCGAAGTCGAGCGGTGCCGTGCCGCCGGGGGTGCCGCCGGGGGTGGCGCTGGGCTGCCAACCGGCGGCGAGGGTCCAGCGCTCGCGGGTGCCGGCGGGGTCGATGATTTCGAGGCTCGGGCCGTCGCCGTCGGTGCTGGGGTACCAGAGATCTTCGTAGCGGAAATTGAGGATTTGGGCGGCTAGGGGTGCGGGGAGGATTAGGCGCAGGCGCTCGTCGCCGTTGGCTAGGCGGCCTTCGTACTGGCCGGCTACGGGCAGGCCGGCGCCGTAGGTGGCCTGGAAGGTGGCGATGTCGGCGACGACTAGCAAGTAGCCGCTGGGTGGCAGGGAGATTGCGGGGAAGGTGAAATCGATGGCGTCGGCGAGGCGCAGGCCGGTGAGGTCGAGGGGCTCGGTGGTGCTGGTGTTGTAGAATTCGATGAATTCGGCGAGGGGGGTTTCGGCCGGGTGGTACATCAGTTCGGTGATGCGGAGGTTGTCGAAGAGCGTCTCGGCGCGGATGATTTCCGGGTCACGGGTGACGGTCTGTCGGGGGGCGCGAAAGAGGCGCATGGCGAAGCTGATGTCACTGCTGTCAAAAGTCGCCTGGTGGATGCTGGCGGCGAGGGTGTGGGTGCCGGGGGCGAGTCCGGGGATATTCGTGAGATCGTTGGGGAAGAAGGTGCGTTCGGATGCTCCACCCACAGTCTGGTTTGCGAATGTGTTATCGCTAATTTCGATGCCCGCGGAAATGTTGTCGCGCAGGACTTCGATGCCGTCGATGTAGAGCACGGCACCGTCATCGCGCAGTAGCTCCACCCGGTAACTACTGGTGTCGCCGCCGTCGTCTGGGATGGTGAAGTTGGTTCTGAAGTAGTAGGCGATGGCGTCGCTGATGAGTTGTGTGGTCGCCTGGCCACTACCGGCATCTCCGAACCCCAGTTCTGCCGGGCCGCTCGCCCAGGTGCTGTCGTCGAAGTCGTTGTCTCTCCAATCGGCGGGCGGGGCACCGATTTCGGTGTGGTAGTTCCAGACGGCATCGTCGGCGATCAGTTCTCCTTCTGGGAAGGTGATGAAGGAGAGGTTACCCGGGTTGGTGGTGCCGGGGGTGGGTAGGTGGAAGGAGGTGATGGCGGCGGCGCCGTCGGGGTCTCGACCGCTGGAGGTATCGGTGTCGAGTGGAGTGGCGGCGACGATGCTGATGATTTTTTCATTGAATTCTAACAATGCCAAAATTTCGTTACCGGTGGAGGAGATTTTGAAAGGCAGTTGGAAGAGGGTGAGGTTTTCGGGATCGCCGCCGAGGGCGGTGAAGGTGAGGTGGCCGTTGGCGGGGATGAAGGCGAGGGGTGGTAGCGGGTGGGGTGTGCCTTGGCCGGGGGAGTCAGTGAGGGCGAGCCCGTCGAGGGCGACGGGCAGCGGGGCGGTGTTGTAGAGTTCGATGTAGTCGTCATCGACGACTACCGAGGCGTCGGTGA
>QIKC01000045.1 GCA_003232855.1 Verrucomicrobiales bacterium | reverse complement strand
CAACCTCGACCGCATCCAAATCATCAAGGGCTGGCTGGACGCGGCCGGCGAGACCCACGAGAAAGTTTACGACGTCGCATGGAGCGGTGATCGCCAACCCGGCACCGATGACAAACTGCCGCCGGTCGGCAATACCGTCGATATGAAAAATGCCACCTGGACCAACAGCATCGGCGACCCCGAGCTGATGACGGTGTGGAGCGACCCCGACTTCGACCCGACTCTGAGCGCCTTCTACTACGCCCGCGTCATCGAGATCCCCACCCCGCGCTGGACCGCCTACGAGGCGCTGCGATTCGGCGTCGAGATGCCGAAGGAGGTGCCGATGACTACTCAAGAGCGCGCCTACACCTCGCCGATCTGGTACACGCCGTAAACGTCGCTGAATATCTAACAGAAGCGTCACATTTTTTCTCCGATTTCATGAATTATTTGATGGTGTCTAAGTTGAATACTTGATACACTTCGACCATGAAAAAGTTCATTCCGCTATTCGCCGCCTTTTTCGTCTTCACCGGTTCCGCATCCGCGCAGATCAAACCCTCCGTCGTATCGCCCGACACGCTCTATCCCGGCAAGGCATACTCGCCCTATGCGCAACGCAGTTTTCCCAGTCACGTCTATTGGGGCGACTCCCACCTGCATACTGGCAACTCCCTCGATGCTGGACTATTCGGCAATACGGTGGGGCTTGACGACGCCTATCGCCTTGCACGTGGCGAGGAAATCAAGGCCTCCTCGGGTATACCGGTCAAGCTCTCGAGACCGCTGGACTGGCTGATCATCACCGATCACACCGACCTGATGGGATTCGCCCCCGATCTGCAAAAAGGTGCGCCGGCAATCCTCGCAGACCCGCAAGGCAAGGAGTGGGCCGAAGCCTTTCAAAAGGGCGGCGTCGAGGCGGGCAAGGCGGCCTTCGACCTGATCGGCAAGTTTTCGCAGATGAAGCTACCGCCGGCGCTGGTGAAGGCATACAGCCCCGGGGCGGACGTGTTCGCCGGGGTCTGGGAAGACAACATCAAAGCTGCCGAGGCCAACAACGAGCCCGGACGTTTTACCGCCTTCATCGGCTTCGAGTGGACCTCGGTGCCGAAGGGCTTCAATTTGCACCGCAACGTGATCCTGCGCGACGGCGGCGACCGCGCCCGCCAGGTGCTGCCGCTGACTACCCAGCCACCTATCGGCACGACTGATCCCTTGGATCTCTACCAGTGGCTCGAGGACTACGAGAGCAAGACTGGAGGTCAGGCTTTCGCGTTCGCCCACAATGGCAACCTATCCAACGGCTGGATGTTCCCGACCGAGAAAACCTATGCGGGTGGCGTGGTCGATGAGAATTACGTCAAGCTGCGCGCCAAGTGGGAGCCACATTACGAGATCACCCAGATCAAGGGCGACGGCGAAACCCACCCGGTGCTTTCACCGGACGACGAGTTCGCCGACTACGAAAATTGGGACGTCGGCAACTTGGATCTGAGCGAATTGAAAAAGCCCGAGATGCTCAAAGGCGAATACGGTCGCGAGGCGCTGAAGCAAGGCCTCCTCCTAGAGAAAAAATTGGGCTTCAACCCTTACAAGTTCGGGTTTGGCGGGGCGACCGATAGCCACACCTCGCTGGCGACAGCGGAGGAAGATAACTTCTTCGGCAAGTCCACCAGCGTCGAACCCTCCGCGACACGAGTGAACCATCCCTTCATCGAATCTGAGCTCGGCAAGATCGAGGGCTATAAGCTTGTCGCCTCCGGCTACACCGGCATCTGGGCGACCGAGAATACCCGCGAGGCGCTGTTCGACGCGATGCAACGTCGCGAGACCTATGGCACCACCGGCCCGCGCATGAGAGTGCGCTTCTTCGGCGGCTGGGACTTTATCGACAACGACCTACGTTCGCGCGCACCCGCCTTCAAGGGCTACGAAAAGGGCGTCCCCATGGGCGGCGATCTGAAAAATGCGGGCGACAAGAAAGCTCCGAACTTCCTGATCTACGCGCTGCGCGATCCGATCGGCGCAAATTTGGATCGGCTGCAAGTGATCAAAGGCTGGCTCGACGGAGCCGGGAAACTGCACGAGAAAGTCTACGATGTATCGGTCTCTGACGGACGCGAGATTGTCGATGGCAAATGCAAGACGCCAGTCGGCAACACCGTCGATTTAGAGGCAGCCAACTGGACCAATACGATTGGCGCCGCGGAGCTGGCCACCGTCTGGACGGATCCCGACTTCGATGCCACAGAGTCCGCCTTCTACTACGTCAGGGTATTGGAAATCCCCACCCCGCGCTGGGTTCTCTACGACAAAGTGCGCCTCGGCGCCAAGATCCCAAAGGAAGCTGAACTGACCGGCCAAGAGCGCGCTTACACCTCGCCGATCTGGTACACACCGTAGGGATCGTAAGGAAATAGGTCATCGCTACGAAACTCCTCATCTTCTCAGCCTCGATCCTCGGCGCACTTCTCCCCGCGGCGGAGGCGTGCCAGATTTGCGTTCCTTTCCCGAAAAAATCGGCGGCGGACTATCTCATCGAGGCGGATGTCGTGGTGCTCGCCCGTGAGGATCCCGAGCGACCATTCCACTTCCGTGCGGTCGAAGTTCTCAAGGGAGATCCGGGGGCGCAGAAGATCGATCTGTTCCTCGACAGCACATCGCGCCGAACCCTCGCGACCTATCCCGAGCGTTGCATCGTCTTGGTGCGAAAAATCGAGAAAGGTAAGGCGGAGTGGCGACGGGTCGGCATGACCGACGATGACTTCGCCCCGGTGGTGCGCGAGGTTTTGGCGCTGGCGCCGCTTTGGCAAGACCGCCCGCGCGCGCGGGTCGAGTATTTTGGCAAACTCCTCGGCCATGAAAACCCCCAGCTGAGCAGCATCGCCCACCTCGAAGTCGGGAGCGCCCCCTACAGCGAAATCAAACGGCTGCACGGCGCCCTTCCGCGCGAGAAAATCCACCGCTTCTTGGCAAATTTTCGCTACATGGAGTGGCACGCGCTCTACATCCTACTGCTCGCCCAAAGCGAGGAAGCTGAAGATCGAGTTCTAATCGAATCCTCGATGCGTTCGGCGGCGCGCTTCGGCACCACCACCCGCCTCGCCGCCTGGGCGACCGCCTACATCGAACAGCGCGAGGCGGAAGCGATCGACTACATCGAAGGCGAATATCTCTCCACCAAACAGCGCTCCAAAATGGAGCTGCAAGAGATCGCCAAAGCCCTCTCCGTCCACGGCGGCAGCGGCCACACCCACCTCCGCGACCGCATCGTCGTCAGCTACCGGAAACTGCTCGCCCGCGAGCCCTCGATGACACCCGCCATCGCCGCCGACCTCATCGCCTGGAAACGCACCGAACTGGCCGACGAGATCACCGCCTACGCCGTCGCCAACCCCCGCGCCCTCGACTTCCAAACAACGCTCAAATTACGAGCCTACATAAGGCGAGCGAAGATGAGGAAGAAGTAGTCAAAAGACCGTAAGGGCAAGCGTGAGCGACATAAATCTCCCGCCGACCCCCACTTGAAACTTCACACTTGAAACTTGAAACTTAACCCCTTGAAACTTTCCCACCAACCTCTCCTCCACTTCCTCATCCTCGGCGGCGGCCTATTCCTGCTTTTCAATCTCATCGGCGGCGAGGATGAAGCAGCGAACAACTCGGGCGAACAAAACCCCGCCACGCCGCGCTCCATATCCAAGGAGATCGTGATCAGCGCAGGCCGGATCGAGAGCCTCGCCGCGCTCTACCAAAAGACCTGGCAACGCCCACCGACCGAGCAGGAGCTGGGCGCCCTGATCGACAACTTCGTCCGCGAGGAAATCATGTACCGACAGGCCTTGGCGCTCGGGCTCGACCGCGACGACCCCATCGTCAGGCGGCGTATGCGGCAGAAGCTGGTGTTCTTCACCGAAGACATCGCAGCCCTCGCCAAGCCCACGCAGGAGGATCTCGAAAAGCATCTGGCGACCCACCCCGACACCTACCGACTCGACGCGAAATTTACCTTCCGACAAGTCTACCTCAACGCCAAGCGCCGTGGCGAGTCACTCGACGCCGATGTGAACGCACTGCTCGCCGAATTACGAACCGCCGGTGCAGCCGTGGATATCTCCCAGACGGGCGATGCCCTTCTGCTCGACCAAAGCTACCAGCCCACCTCGCAGCGCGACGTCGCAAAAATGTTCGGTCAGGGCTTTTCCGATGGCCTGCTCGAAGTCGAACCGGGCGACTGGCAGGGGCCGATCCGCTCGGGCTTCGGCGTCCACCTTGTCTTCGTGGACGAGCGGATCGACGGCAGGCAGCCAGCGCTCGACGAAGTGCGCGCCGCGGTGGCTCGCGACTGGTCGTCCACCATGCGCCGCGAAAGCAACGAGGCGCTGTTCGAAAAATGGCGCTCACAGTACAACATAACCATCGAGCGACCAGACGTGAGCGGTGAGGGGGCGCCCAAATGAAACGCGCCCTCGCCATCACCCTCCTCCTGCTCGGCATCAGCGCCGCCCGCGCTGACGAGATGCGACCCGCCTACCTCGAGCTCCGCGAGACCTCTGCGGGCACCTACGATGTCGTTTTCAAAGTGCCCGCCCGCAGCTCCGACCAACGCCTCTCCCTCTACGCGCGGCTGCCTGACGATTGTCAAATCGTCACTCCCACCGAAACGGAGTTCACCGGCAGCGCCTTCATCGAACGCTCGACCATCCGCCGCGACGGCGGCCTCGCGGGAGCCGAAATCCGCATCGACGGCCTCGCCAAATCCTCCACCGACGCCCTCGTCCGCATCCAAGGGCTGAGCGGCAACAGCCAGACTTTCCGGCTCTCTCCATCATCGCCCTCGCTGATTGTCACCGCAGCACCCAGCGGGTTCGAAGTTGCCAAGACCTACACCGTGCTCGGCATCGAGCACATCCTCGTCGGGCTCGACCACCTGCTCTTCGTGCTCTGCCTGATGCTCGTCGCCGGCGTCGGTCGCAAACTCCTGATCACCATCACCGGCTTCACCCTCGCCCACTCCGTCACCCTCGCGCTGTCGACGCTCGACATCGTCACCATCCCCATGCCACCGGTCGAGGCGGTGATCGCGCTCAGCATTGTCTTCCTCGCCAGCGAAATCATCCGCAGCGACCGGTCGAGCCTCACCTACCGTTACCCGGTCAGCGTCTCCATGTCCTTCGGCCTGCTGCACGGCTTCGGCTTCGCCGCCGTGCTCGGCGAGATCGGCTTACCGCCCGAAGAGATCCCCATCTCGTTGCTATTTTTCAACGTCGGCGTCGAGATCGGCCAACTGCTCTTCATCGCCGCGCTGCTGATCTTCGCCGGCGTCGCGATCATCCTCTGCCGCGCGGTGTCGCGCCGCATCCCATCCCCCGCCCACTGGCAACCCGTCGCCGCCTACCTGATCGGCACCGTCGCCACCTACTGGACCATCGAGCGCATCGCAGGTTTTGTTCGTTAAAAAGGAACAAAGGAACCGTATGAAAAACGAAAAACGAATGAGCAACGAAGCCGTACAAACGGATAGAAATCGTCCTTTCAACGGTGCTAGGCGGTGCTGGAGCAGGGCTCTCGATCGGGGATCCTCGGGTGCCGGGACACGGGTCGCTCTGTCCGTGTTGGCGATTTCTTTGGGAGCTTGCGCGGGGCCGCGGTCGATTGAATTGATGGAGGCGCCGGTGATCTATCATGGCGGTGCGGTCGATCCGTTTGCTCATCTCGATGCCGACCAGACGACGACTTCCAATGCCGTTTTCTATGCGACCAACCGGCGGCCAAATTCGCCCGGGCACTACCTGCCCTATGGCAACCGCATCGACACCCAGACTCATCTCGGCAAGGCGGTGGTGCAGATGGGCGGGACAGATTCCACTTGGGCGCAGCTTTACGCCGCTTCGATCACCCCCTCCCGGAGAGGACAGATTGAACTGACTTTGAAAGAGAGTCATCAGATCGCCTCGCTACAGACAGCGGAGAATGGAGCGGCAGATCCGACGCCGGAGCAGCGCGACTTCGCCGCGCAGATCAACGCCGAGCTGGCCAAGGCCGAGGATCGGGAACTGATGATCTACATCCACGGCACCAAGGTCGACTTCCTCAACGGCTGCGCTCTGGCCGCCGAAATCGACCACTTTGCCGGTCGGGATTTTGTTAGTATCGCTTTTTCTTGGCCCTCTCACCAAAACATCCTCACCTATCTCGACAGGATCGATGTGCGCCGCGCCAAAAATTCAACGGCGCCGCTTCAGGCGTTGATCGAGTTCTTGGCTGCGCATACCGATGCCCAACGTATCAACCTGCTCGGTTATAGCGCGGGCTGCCGTGTCGCCTCGCTGGCGCTTTCTGGTTTGCGGAAAAAACACTCGAACCTTTCGGCGCAGGAGGTTCGATCGAAATTCCGGATTGGATCCACGATATTCGCAGCGGCGGATGTGCCGGTCGCCGCCTTCGATGAACGCCTCTCCGCGATCGCGGACATTTCCGAGTCGGTGGTGGTCACGGTTTCTGACAATGACGGGGCGCTGAAAACTGCGATGAACCTAATGGGCGGTGGCATCCGCGCCGGCATGACCGGGGCGACGGGAATCGAAGAAGCCGCCGCCACTCTCACCCACGTGACCAACCTCCAAATCATCGACGTATCGCACGGCCAGGATATCCGCGGTTTTGACATCACCGGACACCACTACTGGTACCGCCACCCCTGGGTCAGCAGCGACATCGTGCTGAACCTGCGCACCAATCTCCACCCGTCAAAACGCGGGCTAAAACGAATCGGAGCGGACAGCAAAGTTTGGTACCTGCCGCACGACTATCCGCAACGGGTGCGAAAGGCGACGAAACACGCGCTGCGGGGAACTTGGTAAGCC
>QIKC01000009.1 GCA_003232855.1 Verrucomicrobiales bacterium | reverse complement strand
GTCGTCAGAATTCGCCAAACCCTTGCCAGAGACACGCAGGCGGTCGCCGGGTTGCGAGCATTCCGGCACCTTCACTTTGAGGCGCCCGCCGAGCGTCGGCACGGAAATCGGCGCGCCGAGCACCAACTGATGCGGCGGCAACTCCAACTCATGCACCAAATCCGCGCCCTCGACTTCGAAATCGGGGTGCCGCGCCAAAGTGATCACCAAATACAAATTGCCCTGCGGGCCGCCCCCGGCGCCCGGATCCCCCTTACCGGAGACGCGCAGACGCTGGCCGTCTTCGACACCGACAGGCACCCGCACTTTCAGCGTCTCCGGAACACCACCGGGACGAGTCAGAGTGATCTCACGCACCGAGCCCTCATTGACCTCATCCAAAGTCACCATGATCCGCCCTTCGATATCTGCCCCGCGCCGCGCCCGCGCCGCGCCGCCCATACCGCCGAAAGGCGAGCCACCGCGCGGCATACCGCCGCCGCCACTGCCGCCAAAATAGGCCTCGAAAAAATCACTGAACCCGGTGCCACCGAAGTCGAACCCGCCACCACCGCCGCCTCCTCCCGCACGCCCATCCCAGTTCGAACCCAGTTGGTCATAGCGCGAGCGCTTCTCAGGATCGCCGAGCACCTCATACGCCTCGTTGATCTGCTTAAATTTCTCCTCAGCGTCCTCCTTATCCTCTGCCACATCGGGGTGGAACTTGCGCGCCTGCTTGCGGAAGGCCTTCTTTATCTCAGGCCCGGTCGCATCCTTGGCGACGCCGAGCAGTTCGTAATAGTCTTGAAAATCCATAATGTCGATCGCCTCTCGGCACTTCGTCCGGTGTCCGTTCCCGGGCTGCGATCTTCGAACCGAGCAGCGCCACGATCAACCCGTCATCGCAAAAAAATCGCGACTCCTTGAGCATCGGCGGCGGGCGCCCGAAATCAATTTTACCAATGCAGATGCAAACGATTTGAGCTAGCATCGGGCATGAAATTTCTCCCTAGCCTACTCTCGATCGCTCTGTATGCCGAGATTACAGCGCCCACGGCGTCCGATTGGGAAGGCTTCACCAAACAAAGTTTCACGCTGCAGGAAAAGCCCTGTTTTGTCGTCGAGCCAAAAATCGCCGCGCCCGGAAAACCGTGGATTTGGCGCAGCGCATTTCCCGATTTTCACTCCGAGGTCGATTTGGAATTACTGCACAACGGCTTCCACGTCGGCTATATCGACTGCGTTAAAATGCTCGGCGCAGATTCCGCTCTGGATCTGATGGACGCCTTCTATGACCATGTCCGCGAAGCGTGGGGACTGGCCGAACGCCCCGCCCTGGAAGCGGTCAGCCGCGGCGGACTACACGCCTACCGCTACGCCGCCCGCCACCCGCAGCGGATCGCCGCGATCTACGCCGACACGCCGGTGATGGATCTGAAGAGCTGGCCGATGAAGCACCCCGGAGCGGTGAGCATCGTACCGGATGCGCACCATTACTACGGGTTCGCGGACGACGCCGCACTGGTCGCCTACCGCGGCAACCCGCTCGACCTGCTCCCGGCCATCGCCAAAGCGAAGATCCCACTGCGACATGTGATCTCCCTAGACGACACCGTGGTACCGGCAGAGGAGAACACGCTAGAGGCGCAACGGCGACTGCGGGCACTCGGCCACGATATGCAACTGATCACGGTGAAAAACGGCACCGCGAAAAGCAACGGCCACCATTTCGAACTGCCCGCAGTCTACGAGACGGCACTCTTCATCATGCGCCACGCCCAGGTGTCACCGGTAGCCGAGAGGGAGTATTTCGAACTGCGCGACGGTTTGGCAAACTGCGCAGCAACTTTCGCGAAAACCGGCAAAGGTCGGGTCGCCTTCCTCGGCGGCTCCATCACCCACAGCGACGGCTGGCGCGACGGGTTGATGCGCTACCTGCAAAATCGCTTCCCCGATACCACGTTCGATTTCGTCGCCGCAGGTATCCCTTCCATGGGTTCAGTGCCGCACGCCTTCCGCTTGGGTAGGGACGTGCTAGCGGGGGAGCCGATCGACCTGCTCTTCGTCGAAGCCGCAGTCAACGACGCCACGAACCTCCCAGGACAGCCCGATCTGATGCTACGCGGGATGGAGGGCGTAGTGCGCCACGTGCGCGAGGCGAGCCCAATGACCGACATCGTGCTCATGCACTTCGTCATGCCACCCTTCATGGAAACCTATCGCCGGGGAGAGGTGCCAGAGGCCATCGCCCTGCACGAACGCGTGGCGGAGGCGTACGGCTGCGCCTCGCTCAACCTAGCGCGCGAAATCACCGACCGCATCGACGCCGGAGAATTCACCTGGAAGGACGACTTCCACGATCTCCACCCTTCCGCATACGGACACCAAGTCTACACCAACAGCATGATACGCATGTTAGAGGCAGCCTTTCGCAAAGGCGGCGAGGCGACAGAACATATCACGCCAAAGACGATGCTCGACCCGGCCAGCTATTCGTCAGGCCGCTTCGGCGCGATCGGAGACGCCACGGAACTGACGAACTTCACCCTCGTCCCCTCCTGGTCACCGAGCGACAAAAAAGGCACCCGCCCCGGTTACGTTCAGGTGCCGGCGTTAGTGGCGACGGCGGCAGGATCAACTTTCCGCTACGATTTTCAAGGGCGCGGCATCGGCTTGCTAATCACCTCCGGCCCCGACGCCGGGGTGATCGAATTCAGCATCGACGGCGGCGCGTTCCGCGCGTTGGACACCAGCACCCGCTGGAGCCAAAACCTGCATCTCCCGTGGGCACTAATCCTCGACGACAAACTGCCGCAAGGAGCGCATACGCTGCGCGTACGAACGACGGACAAAACCCCCGCGAAAACCGCCCTGCGGATCTTCCAATTTTTGATCAACTAGCGCGACGTGAATGCCGCGGCTCGAAATCGATTGTTCTTCAAATCTCAGTAGATTGCCGATACGAAAATTTATTCTTCCACTGGCATGATCCGCTTCATGAACTGATCAAAAAGCGGAACCGTAAACGCGGTGTCACCATGGCTGGGACTCCAGACCATTCCTTTGGCAATGAGATGCGCCCGCGTGGGGGCGAGCGATTGCACCTCGCGCCCGAGTTGCTCGGCGATGTCACCGGATCGGTGAGGGCCAGCGCCTAGCTCCGCCATCGCGCGGAGATATTTTTTCTCCGACGGGGTTAGTCGGTCATACCGCACCCGAAAAAAGCTGGCATCCAGCGCGGCAGTCGCAGTCACGGTTGCCTCTTCACAGTCGCCTAAGGTGATCGGCGATTCGTCGGCAGCCCCCCAAGCGTGCTTACCCCACTCCTGAAGGAAATAGGGATAACCTCGAGTTTGCGCGAGAAGGTGCCCCAGCCCCGCCTCCTCGAATTCAACCCCCTCATCGCGGGCGGGATTCACAATCGCCCGACGCGCTTCGGCATCGTCGAGCGGCCCGATAAAGGGAAATTCGAAAAGCCGTTCGGCGTAGGATTTCGCTCTTCCAGTCCGCCCCGCGAGTTGGGGAAGTCCGGCGCCGACGAGGGTGACTGGCAGCCCGCGTTGTGAAATGCGGTGTAGAGCGGTGATCAACGCGGCTAGTTGCTCCTCTTCCACGTACTGAAGTTCATCGATGAACATCACCATGGACGCTTCTGCCGCTTTCGCTGCCTCACCGACGGCGCCGAGGAGATCTTGCAGGTCGGATTCGAGGTCGCCGTTGTCCGCGAGTCCGGGTTCGGGGTCAAAATCCAAACCGACCTCGATGTCTCCGAACTTCACCTTCAACGCCTTGGCGAACCCGGCCAGAGCCGCGAGCGCACGCTGCGCCAATTCCTTAGCAGATTCTTTCCGCGAGAGCTTGAGTAAAACCTGCCGCAACTGGGGTGCGAGCAACGCCGGGAGGGAGCGTTCCTCCGGGGCTTCGGCACGCAGGGTGTAATGGCCAGCCGCTTCGGCATCGAGCCGCATGCGGTCGAGCAAGACGGTCTTTCCAACCCCCCGCAACCCGATCATCAACACGCTTTTGCTCGCCCGGCCGATGCGAACCCGCTCGATGGCGACGCGCACCTGCTCCCGGATCTCATCGCGCCCCGCCAACTCCGGCGGCTGGGTTCCAGCTCCGGGTGCGTAGGGGTTGCGAATCGGATCCATGGCAAAAGTATAGCAACCTTACCATGGTTTATCAAATTTTAATAAACCATGATAACATCGCTTGAATTCAAGCGCGATACCCTTCATCGCCTGATCGCCGAGAGGATTCATACTTTCTGTCGGCGACATGGAATGAGTGCTCCTGGCACAAATGTCCCATACTTGTCCCATTTCCGGGCGGGTGATCGCTGTCCCATATGTCTCATACTTGTCCTATTTCCGTTTGAAGGTGTAGTAGGTTCCTCGCCGTTCGCCGTGTTTTACGAGTAACCCTTTCTCGACCAGACGCTTGAGGTCACGAGAAGCGGTCTTCGGTGGAACCCCCGCCACGCTCTGGTAGTCGGCACTGGTGAGCTTCGGCGAAGATTTGAGCGTCTGGATCGCGGCCAGCATCCTCGGATCGAGATCGTAGCCCGCCAGCACTTCATCGGTCAGCCAGTCGCGCCAGAGGGTGGTGACGAAGCTGCCCGGGCGCTGCTCGAAATCAGGTTCGGGGAGCCCCGCGCCACGGCACAGCTCGATCATGGCCTGGGTTCCGGAACCGGCTTTTTCGATGTAGCGGGCGAGGTAGAGGGTCTCGGCGATGAGCGGGTTATTGGGCAGGGAGGGGTGATCCTCCCGCAGGCTCTCTGGGGTGAGGTTGCCGGGGAGCGATCCGGGGTTCCAGATCTCCAGCCGATCCGGGAAGAGTCGGATCTCGACCGAGCCGTTGCTGTTGTAATCGCGGTGGGCGACGGCGTTGACGATGGCCTCGCCGACGGCATCGGGTGGCAGCTCGTAGGTGGCGGGTGCGGTGCTCCCCCCGGCGCGGGTGCCGACGCTGCGGTTGATCTTCGAGAGAACGAAGTCCCGCGCCTGATCGACCTGCTCGAAGAGGTCGCCGCCATAGATCTGCTGGGAGGCGAACGGGCGACGGTAATTCGTGCCGTGGCAATGGACGCATTTGGTCTCGGCGGGGCGGTGGAACTTCTGGGGGTCGCTGCCGAAGAGGACGACGGCGGCGTTCGTGGGTCGGGAGCCATCGAGGAGGTTGAGATGGGTGAGGAGGGCTTTGGTCGCCGTGTTCGGTTTCAGCGGGAAACCCCGCTCGCGTCGCGCCGCTTCGAGGAACCAGTCGATCCGCTTGCGGGAAAGGTGGCGCAGGGTGGCAGAATCACAGGCGGAAGTGTCGAAGGGCGGCACCTTGAGCACGCCGAGTTCGTCGAGATGATCGACCAGGCTGGCGTAAACTTCGGTGCGGAGGGCTGGGGTGTCTTCGACCCGGCGGCGTACGAGCACGTCGCTGGCTTTGCGTACCAGCGCCTTCATCTTTTTGTCGCGGCGGCTCTCCTCGGAGCCCCAGACGTAGACGAAGCGCGTCTTGCCTTTTTCGGAGGCGCGATTGAACTCGTGTTCGGTGGGGGAAACCCCGGCGTCATCCTGCCAGCCGTATTCGTAGCCGAAGATCCCGAGATAGATGTCGCAGCGATCCACCTCGGACAGGTAAAGGTCATCGGCGGCCACGTCCTTCGCCGGGAGATCCTCAAAGAGGAAAACCTCCGACACGAAGCGCTTTAGGACAGGATCGCCGAGCAGGAAGGCTTTGAGATCCTGCCGCTGGGACTCGAACTCCTTCTGCACGCTGCTAACGAAAATTCTGAGGCGGGTCGCTGGCATCTATTGGTGATTGGTGGATGTTTCATTCCGCAGCGGCTCGGCACCTTCATTGAGGATATCGAGATAGGCGGCGTAGGCGTAGAAGCGGCCATAGCTGCCGCCGGTGATCTCGGAGAGAATGCCGAATTCTTCGAGCCGCTGGATCGCTTTGGTCGCGGTGGGGATGGATACGCCGATGACTTTTGCGGCCTGGGCGGCGGAGACCAGTGGCTGCCGCTGAAGTTTTTCGTGCAGGCGCAAGACGGAGGCCGCCGCGCCTTGGATGCGGTCGCGGTCGCGGTGGAAGAGGTCGAGCAGGCGCCGCGCCGTGGTGACGGCCTCGCTGGCAGTTTCGATGACGCCTTCGAGGAAGAACCGCAGCCATTCTTCCCAGTCACCATCCGTGCGCACGCTCTGGAGCAGTTCGTAGTAGCGGTCACGGTGGCGTTTGAAGTGGAGGGAGAGGTAGAGCAGCGGCTGTTGTAATACCCCCTCCTTACAGAGGATGAAGGTGATGAGCAGGCGACCGAGACGCCCGTTGCCGTCGAGGAAAGGGTGGATGGTCTCGAACTGCACGTGGGCGAGCGCGGCCTTCAAAAGGGGGCGGGTGGTGACCGGGTCGTTGTGGATGAATTTTTCCAATGCCCCCATGGCCTCCAGGGTCATGTCGGGTGGGGTGGGGACAAAGCGGGCATCTCCGGGACGTGATCCGCCGATCCAGTTCTGGCTGCGCTTGAACTCCCCTGGCATCTTGGTGGAGCCGCGCCCGTGGGATAGCAGGCGCCCGTGGATCTCCCGGATCATGCGGAGAGAGAGGGGAGCTCCTTTTTCAAGCAGGGCGAGCCCGTGCTGCATGGCATCGACGTAGCAGGAGACTTCGGCCACGTCGGCTTCTAGCCCGGCTGGCGTGCCTTCGACTTCGTGGCGCAGCAGGTCAGAAAGGGAGGATTGGGTGCCTTCGATCTGAGACGAGAGAACGGCCTCCTTGCGGACATAGGTGTAAAGGAAGAGGGCGGGGTCGGGGAGCAACGAGAAAATCCCATCGAGCCGTCCCAGTGCGGTGGACGCCTCATCAAGGAGCACACCCATTTCGCCATCCACATCAACCGGGGGCTGAGGCGGGAGGGGATGGGGCACAAAGGCCTGCGCCCGCTCCCCCACAGTGGAGATCGGGACATGATGCCCTGTGAGTCCGCGTTTCATTAAATGCAATAAATTGGCAAATTTGTTTAATTTTGAGAGCAGAAATGAAACAAGGCTTTCATTTCGTTCGGTTAAATTAAAGATTAAATGGAATTCCTTTCATTTCAAGCTTGAGAATTAAGCAGGAACGGTTCACCCCGACGGCATCCAGAGTGATAAATTACCTTGAAAGTATCTGGCACTGTTTCTACTTGGAATCTTTGGCGATTTTATTTTTGAGATCATCAATGCGCAGGCGCAACTTATAGATCTCGGTCATGGCGATCCCCAATATTTCTTTTATCTTACTATCTTCACTGAAGTCATTTTCTGAGGTCAGATCGGTGAAAATATCCATACGTATGCAGTATTGTTCTCTATTCCAGAACAAAGCCTCCCCACCTTCAAAAGGATTTCCGATTTGGTCATATTTTGCAATAAGATCCCTAAAGTCGGTGACTACTTCGGTAAGATCATTCCAGTATCCTAGAGTTTTTAGGCGACTCTCTGCGTCTTCAGGAGTCTGGGCATCCATGAATCCATACCCAGTATTAATCCTCAACCGAATTTTTCCATCTTGAGGATGGCTGCATAGATGGAAGTAGTGATCCCAATCCTTGTCTGAAAGTTTGATGTATGCATTTGTCTGCACCCGCTTTCCTTGGGGTTTGATGAGAGATTCTATTTGAGGGAGTTGCTGCTTTAGGGATTCGATCAAGTGCATGCGTGCCTTTTTCAGAAAACTTCCTCTATGGTAATCGATGACCGGTGAGGTGCGCTAGATTTCTGGACCAACCCAGAGGAAAATAAGCCACATGAAAAACGAGAGAAAACGATACAGCAGTGAGTTCAAAGCCCAAGCCGTAGAGCTGGCGCAAGCCGGGCGAGCGATTCCCGAACTGGCCATCGACCTAGAGGTCGGAGCCAACCTCATCT